>NZ_CP030862.1:300000-435000 GCF_003325375.1 Streptomyces globosus
CTTGGTGGTCATCTCGGTGACGGGGCACAGGCCCGTCTCCGCGATCATCTCGACGAAGTAGGTGTTGACCGACTTCGCCATCGCCTGGGTCATGCCGTACGGGCCGACCTCGGACTCCTGCTCGTTCTCCAGGCGCTCGTTGTCGGTGTTGACCCACGGCTTGTTGCTGCAGGTCTGCACGGGGCTCGGGTACTGCATCTGGTAGGGCGAGTTGTAGACCCGACCCGGGGAGATGCCCTGCTCCAGCGCGGCTGCCGCGACGAACGGCTTGAAGGTGGAGCCGGTCGGGAAGCCGAAGTTCGAGCCGCCCATCCGCTTGTCGACGGAGTAGTTGATCTGGGTCTCGTTCTTGCCGAAGCCGTAGGGCTTCGACTGGCCCATCGCCAGCACGCGGCCGGTGCCGGGCTGGACCAGGGTGACCGCCGTGGCGATCTTGTCGTCCTGGTTGACGTGGTCCTTGATCGACTCGTTGACGGAGTCCTGCGCCTGCGGGTCGAGCGTCGTGCGGACGGTCAGGCCGCCCCGGTTCCACAGCTTGGCGCGCTCCTCGCGCGTCTTGCCGAAGACCGGGTCGGTCAGGAAGGTGTTGCGCACGTAGTCGCAGAAGAATCCGGCGCCCTTGACGGCGGTGATGCAGCCGTTCTTCGGCCGGGTCACCTTCAGCTGGACCGGCTTGGCCTTCGCCTCGTCCGCCTCGGCCTGCGAGATGTCCTTGACGTCGGCCATCCGCTGGAGGACGACGTTCCGGCGCTTCATCGCCTCCTGGGAGTCGTTCACCGGGTCGTACCGGCTCGGCGACTGCACCAGTCCGGCGAGCAGCGCCGACTCCTCCAGCGTCAGGTCCTTGGCGGGCTTGCTGAAGTAGCGCTGCGAGGCGGACTCGACGCCGTAGGCCTGCTGCCCGAAGTAGGTGATGTTGAGGTAGTTCTCGAGGATCTTCTTCTTCCCGAGCTCCTCCTCGACCTGGATCGAGTACTTCAGCTCGCGGATCTTGCGGCCGAGGCTCTTCTCCTGGGCCTCGCGGACCTTCGTCTCGTCGTCGCCGGCCTCCTCGACGAAGACGTTCTTCACGTACTGCTGCGTCAGCGTCGAGGCGCCCTGTGCGGCGGCGCCCTCCTGCGCGTTGCGGTTGACCGCGCGCAGGATGCCCTTGAGGTCGACCGCGCCGTGCTCGTAGAAGCGCGAGTCCTCGATCGCGACGATGGCCTTCTGCATGTACGGGGAGATGGCCGTCAGCGGCACCACCTGCCGGTCGCGGGAGTACACGGTGGCGATCAGGCCGCCCTCGGCGTCGAGGATGGTGGTGCGCTGGCTGAGCGGTGGTGTCTTGAGGTTGGCCGGGATCTCGTCGAACCCCTCGACGGTGCCCTTGGCGGCGAGCCCCAGGGCGCCGGCGCCCGGGATGGCGATGCCGGCGAGCACGACGCCGGAGAGGACGGACAGGCCGAGGAACTTGGCGGCCTGCTGCGGCCCCGTGAGCCCGGCGCCCGAGCGCTTCTTTCCCATGGAGGGCAGCCTACGTTCTCATTCACCGGACACGCGCGAATGCCTTGGCCTAAGCTGTCCCCAACTGTCACAGCAGTGTGGTGCGACATCAACCCCTCGGCTTGATTTTCACCCTTCCCGAACGGGGTGGACTGATGTCCGAATCCCGCCCCTCACTCGGATGGCCGACCGTCACCACTTCGCCGATTTCATCCGAATCGCCGGAATGGTCGGGCATGTCGCCGGATCACTCCGTCGGGTGATCTGCCGCTTACCCATAGTCCGTTCGGGCCATCCAAGATTGGGCCCGTCGGGGGTGTTGCACTGTGCTCGCCTTCCGTAACGTCCTCAACTGGCAGCGGTGAATATGCCGCTACCGCCGTGGGGGAGCCTCGATTCGGGAGAGGACGGCGCCGGGATGGGCTGGGTTACCGACTGGAGTGCGCAGGCAGCCTGCCGCACTACCGATCCGGATGAACTGTTCGTTCAAGGAGCGGCACAGAACAGGGCCAAGGCAGTGTGCACCGGGTGTCCGGTGCGTACGGAGTGCCTGGCCGACGCGCTCGACAACCGTGTGGAATTCGGCGTGTGGGGCGGAATGACCGAGCGGGAGCGCCGCGCACTGCTGCGCAGGCGGCCCACCGTCACCTCGTGGCGGCGGCTGCTGGAGACGGCCCGCACGGAGTACGAGCGCAGCACGGGCATCCTCACCGTGGATGTCGACGCGGAGATCGACGTGCCGTACGAGACGTACGCGGCAGCAGGGTAGGCCCACCGCCCGCCCCCTCAGCCGTACGTACGTACGGACGCCTACGCTCCGGCCGGCACCCCGGCCGCGAGGCGTTCTCCGATGGCCCGCAGCCCGGCGAGGTCGTGCACATCGCCGGGAAGGGCCGCCACTTCGGTCACCGCCACGTCGGGATGCATCGAGGTGAAGCGGTCCCTCGTGCGCTGTTCGCGCGCGATCAGCTGCATGCGCTCGGCGTGCAGGCGCAGCAGTCCTGCCGTGATGCCCTCCACATCCGCGCCCTCGGGGGCGTCAGCGTCGGCGCCCGCCTCGACGCCTTCCGATTCCGGTGCGCTTCCGCCCGCGGGGGAGTGGGCGGCCGGGGCACCGAGACCAGCTTTCCCGGCCTCCTGATCCACAATGCCGCCTTCTTCAAGATTCTCCGCGACCGCCAGCGCCCGCTCCGCCGACAGCTGTCCGGCGCCGCTCCCGTGCACCCGGTTGAGCACCAGCCCCGCCAGCGGCATCCGCTCCGCCCCGAGCCGCTCCACGAAGTACGCGGCCTCCCGCAGCGCGTCCGGCTCCGGCGCCGCGACCACCAGGAAGGCCGTGCCCGGCGCCTGCAGCAGCCGGAACGTCGCGTCCGCGCGTGTGCGGAACCCGCCGAACATCGTGTCCATCGCCGCCACGAACGTCTGCACGTCCCCCAGCAGCGAAGCGCCCATCAGCTTGTTGAGCGTCCCCGTCATCAGCGACATGCCGACGTTCAGGAACTTCATCCCCGCCCGGCCGCCGACCTTCGCCGGAGCCGTCAGCACTCGGATGAACTTCCCGTCCAGGAAGGAGCCCAGCCGCTTCGGGGCGTCCAGGAAGTCCAGGGCGGACCGGCTCGGCGGGGTGTCCACGACGATCAGGTCCCAGTCGTCGCGGGCCCGCAGCTGCCCCAGCTTCTCCATCGCCATGTACTCCTGCGTGCCGGCGAAGCCGGCCGACAGGGACTGGTAGAAGGGGTTCGCCAGGATCGCGGCGGCCCGGTCCCCGTCCGCGTGCGACTCGACGATCTCGTCGAACGTCCGCTTCATGTCCAGCATCATGGCGTGCAGTTCGCCCCCGCCGGCCACGCCCGCGACCTTGCGCGGGGTGTTGTCCAGCGAGTCGATGCCCATCGACTGGGCCAGCCGGCGCGCCGGGTCGATGGTCAGCACGACCACCTTCCGGCCGCGCTCCGCCGCCCGCAGGCCCAGCGCCGCCGCCGTCGTCGTCTTGCCGACCCCGCCCGCGCCGCAGCACACGATGATCCGGGTCCCCGGGTCGTCCAGCAGCCGGTCCACGACCAGCTCCGGCGGCATGTCCATGCCTGCTCCCATCCCGATCCGCGCCCCCGTCCCCGTTTTCGATCCCGCTTCGGATCCCGTTTCCGCCTCCGCTCCCCGGCCCGCTGCGGCGCCCGCCGCCGGGCCCACGGGCCCGCTCACTCCTCGTCCGCCTGCTTGCGCAGCTCGGCCGCGAGCTCGTACAGCCCGGCGAGGTCCATCCCCGTGCCGAGCAGCGGCAGTTCGTACGCCGGCACCTCCAGCCGGGACAGCACCCGGCGCTGCGCCCGCTCCAGCGCCACCCGGCCCGCGTGCTCCGCAGCCTGCTCCAGCAGCGGGTCCACCAGCCGCTCCGCGGGTCCGCCGAGCCCGGCCCGGGACAGGGCGTGCGCCACGTCCCCGCGCAGCTCGCCGGCCGCCCGCAGGGCCTCGTCGTCCAGGTGGTGCGGACGGACCATGTTGACCACGACCCGTCCCACCGGCAGGCCCGCCTGCGCCAGCTCGGCGATCCCGTCGGCTGTCTCCTGGACGGGCATCTCCTCCAGCAGCGTCACGAAGTGCACCGCCGTCTCGCGGGACTTGAGCACCTTCATGACGGCCTGCGCCTGGTTGTGGATCGGCCCGATCCGGGCCAGCCCCGCCACCTCGTCGTTCACGTTGAGGAACCGGGTGATCCGCCCCGTCGGCGGCGCGTCCATCACCACGTGGTCGTACACGTACCGGCCGGACCGGTCCTTGCGGCGGACCGCCTCGCACGCCTTGCCCGTCAGCAGCACGTCGCGCAGCCCGGGCGCGATGGTCGTCGCGAAGTCGATCGCGCCGAGCTTCTTCAGCGCGCGGCCCGCCGACCCCAGTTTGTAGAACATCTGGAGGTAGTCCAGCAGCGCCTGCTCGGCGTCGATGGCGAGCGCGTACACCTCCCCGCCGCCTGCTGCGACGGCGATCTTCCGCTCCTCGTAGGGGAGCGCCTCCGTCCCGAAGAGCTGCGCGATACCCTGCCTGCCCTCGACCTCCACCAGAAGAGTCCGCCTGCCCTCGCGCGCGAGGGCCAGCGCGAGTGCCGCGGCGACCGTGGACTTCCCGGTTCCGCCCTTGCCGCTGACCACCTGGAGCCTGCTCACAGCCTCTGAGCCTAACCACTCGCTCCCCGGGCCGCGCAGGACCCTCTCCCCCCGGACGCGGCCCCGCCCCGCCCGGCGCGGCCCGCCCGCGGCAGGCGATACGCTCGCCCCCATGACCAAGAAGTTCGAATACGCGACGGTCCCGCTGCTGGTCCACGCCACGAAGCAGATCCTGGACACCTGGGGCGAGGACGGCTGGGAGCTCGTCCAGGTCGTGCCCGGCCCGAACAACCCGGAGCAGCTCGTGGCCTACCTCAAGCGGGAGAAGGCATGAGCGGCGCCGTCGAAGCAAAGCTGGCCGAACTCGGCCTGACCCTGCCCGAGGTCGTCCCGCCGCTCGCCGCGTACCAGCCGGCCGTCCGCTCGGGCGCCTACGTGTTCACCGCGGGCCAGCTCCCGATGGTCAAGGGCAGCCTGCCGGTCACCGGCAAGGTCGGCGCCGAGGTCTCCGCCGAGCAGGCGAAGGAGCTCGCGGCGACCTGCGCGCTGAACGCCCTGGCCGCCGTCAAGTCCGTCGCGGGCGACCTCGACCGGATCGCGCGCGTCGTGAAGGTCGTCGGCTTCGTCGCCTCCGCCCCCGACTTCACCGGCCAGCCGGGCGTCCTCAACGGCGCCAGCGAGCTGCTCGGCGCGGTCCTCGGCGACAAGGGCGTCCACGCCCGCAGCGCCGTCGGCGTCGCCGTCCTCCCGCTGGACGCGCCCGTCGAGATCGAGATCCAGGTCGAGCTCCTGCCCGACGCCTGACCGGCACCGCCGTCGTCCCGCAGGCCGGGCCCGTACGCCGTCCGCGGCGCGGGGCCCGGCCTGCGGCACACCCCCCGGCCTGCGGCGCGCTGCCCGCAGCGGCGTGCGGCCCTCGAACATCGGGCCGGATGGCCGTAGCATCCCCGCATGCCCAACGGTGAGCAGGGACAGCAGCAGACACCCGGAACCAGCCCCGCCGGCGGCCAGTGGTACCCGCCGGAGTGGCCGGGTCTCATCCGCGCCCTCGCGGACGGCAGCCTGACCCCGGCGGAGCCCCGCCGCGCGTCGACCGTGATGCTGCTCCGCGACACCGCCTCCGGGCCGGTCGTGCACATGCTGCGCCGCCGCACCTCCATGGCCTTCGCGGGCGGCGCGTACGCCTACCTGGGCGGCGGCGTCGATCCGCGCGACGAGGAGCACCTCGTCGGCTGGGCCGGCCCCGGCCTCGGGGAGTGGGCGGAGCGGCTGGGCACGGATGCCCGTACCGCCCAGGCCATCGTCTGCGCGGCGGTCCGCGAGACCTTCGAGGAGGCGGGCGTCCTCCTCGCGGGCGAGAGCGCCGGCACGGTCGTCGGGGACACCACCGGCGACGACTGGGAGGCCGACCGGCAGGCACTCGTCGCCCGCGAGCTGTCCTTCGCGGAGTTCCTCGACCGGCGCGGGCTGCGGCTGCGCTCGGACCTGCTCGGCGCGTGGGCGCGCTGGATCACGCCCGAGTTCGAGCCGCGCCGCTTCGACACCTGGTTCTTCGTGGCCGCCCTGCCCGAGGGGCAGCGGACCCGGGACGTCTCCACCGAGGCCGACCGGACGGTGTGGATCCGCCCCGCCGACGCCGCGGCCGGCTACGACCGGGGCGAGCTGCTGATGATGCCGCCGACGATCTCCACCCTGCGCTCGCTGGAGCCGTACGGGAGCGCCGCCGGCGCCCTCGCGGCGGCCCCAGGCCAGGACCTCGCGCCCGTGCTCGCACAGGCGGTGCTGGAGAACGGCGAGGTGGTGCTCAGCTGGCCCGGCCACGAGGAGTTCACCAAGCGCGTCAGCTTCGGAGGTGCCTCGTGACCGACGCCGCCGCACTGCCCGGCCGTCCCCGCGGGGCGGTCGCCTCCGGCCGCTCCACCCCGCGCGCCTACAACGTCCTCGCGCCCAACCCGTCGGCGATGACCCTCGACGGCACCAACACCTGGATTGTCGCCGAGCCCGACTCCGACCTGGCCGTCGTCATCGACCCCGGGCCCCTCGACGAGGGGCACCTGGAGGCGGTCGTGGCGACCGCCGAGCGGATGGGCAAGCGCATCGCCCTGACCCTCCTGACGCACGGCCACGCCGACCACGCCGCGGGCGCCGGCCGCTTCGCCGAACTCACCGGAAGCAGGGTCCGCGCCCTCGACCCGGCGCTCCGCCTCGGCGACGAGGGGCTCGCCGCAGGGGACGTCGTCCGCACCGGCGGCCTGGAGCTGCGCGTCGTCCCCACGCCCGGGCACACCGCCGACTCGCTCTGCTTCCACCTGCCCGCCGACCGGGCCGTGCTGACCGGCGACACGATCCTGGGCCGCGGCACCACGGTCGTCGCGCACCCGGACGGGCGCCTCGGCGACTACCTGGACTCCCTGCGCCGGCTGCGCTCGCTGACCGTCGACGACGGGGTCCGGACGGTCCTGCCGGGCCACGGCCCGGTCCTGGACGACGCGCAGGGCGCGGTGGAGTTCTACCTCGCCCACCGCGCGCACCGGCTCGCGCAGGTCGAGACGGCCGTCGAGGACGGCTACACGACCCCCGAGGAGGTCGTCGCCCACGTCTACGCGGACGTCGACAGGTCGCTGTGGCCGGCGGCCGAATGGTCCGTGCGCGCACAACTCGAGTACCTTCAAGATCACGGACTGATCCCCGGGGGGCCCGAGTGACCACCCTTTACCTGCTGCTCGTCCTGCTCGCCGTCGCGGCGTGGATGACGTCGACCGTCAGCCTGCGCATGAAGGCCCTGGAGCGGCGCGCGGAGCGGCTGGAGCGGCGCCTCGGCCTCCTCCTGGCCCACCTGGGCGTCGAGGAGCCCGAGCCGGCCGGCCTGGAGGAGGTACGGGCACTGCTGCGGGAGGGCCGCACCGTGTCCGCGATCAAGGCGTACCGGGAGGCGACGGGCGCGGGGCTGGCCGAGGCGAAGGCGGCGGTGGAGGCGCTGGCGGAGCTGGAGGCGGACCCCGCCTGAGCGCCTGACGCGCCTGAGCCGAGGGCGCGCCTGAGCCGACGACGGCCTGAGCCGACGACGCGCCGACACCCGGGGCGGCCGCCCGGCCGCCTCACCCACCCTTCGTGCCGATGCGGGCCGCGTACTCGGCGGCGAGCCACGGGCCGAGGTCCTCGACCAGGTCCCGTACGGCGGCCCGGTCGGCCGCGGGCTCCAGTGCCAGCGCGGCCGCGGCCCGCATCTGGGCGGCCCGCTCCGGGTAGTACCGGCCGAAGACCTCCGCGGACTCGGCGAGGTCGCTCGTCCAGCCGCCCCAGCGCGGCATCACCAGCGTGAATCCGGTGCGCACCAGGTGCCGGGACCAGCCGCGGGCCAGCCGCCGCAGCTCCGCGGGGCCCTCGGCGCGGGCGAGCCGCTGCCGCCAGGCGGGCAGCAGGTCGGCCAGGTCGCCGTTGGTCCCGCGGGCGAGGCGGATGTCGGGGCGGTAGCGGGGCAGGTCCTCGGCCAGGTCGGGGCCGAGCAGCGGGGTGCACAGGCAGGCCAGGAACCAGCCCATGTCGTGGCGTTCCTGCTCGCTCAGCAGGCGGTCCCGCCCGTACAGCAGCAGCCCCACCCCGTCGATCTGGGGGAAGTCCTCGTCGAGGGTGCGGGCCAGCACCTCGGCGGTGTCCCGGTCGTCTCCGGAGGGCTCGTGGTGCAGCGCCAGCAGCAGGTCCAGGTCGGAGCGGCCGGGCCGGGCCGTGCCGCGCGGGACCGACCCGTACAGGTAGGCGCTGTGCAGCCGGGGCCCGTAGGCGTCACGGATCCGCAGGCGCGCCGCGGCGACGACGGGCGTGAACGGCTCGCGGATCCGGCCGAGGGAGCCCTCCCGCTCGATGTAGCCGTTCGCGTCGACGCCCCGCTGCTCGCCCATGGCCCTACTGTGCCTCGCGCTGCGGCGGAAGGGGCTCCTGGGGTGCCTGAGGTGCCGCGGAAGCGCGGGAGGGGCCCTGCCCCGGTTCCGCCCGGGCAGGGCCCCTCCCGTTGCTTCCGCCGCGCTCGGGCGGTGCCGGTCGGCGCGGGGGTCAGCGCGAGCGCTTGGCCAGGCGCTCGACGTCCAGCAGGATCACGGCGCGGGCCTCCAGGCGGAGCCAGCCGCGGCCCGCGAAGTCGGCCAGGGCCTTGTTCACGGTCTCGCGCGAGGCGCCGACGAGCTGCGCCAGCTCCTCCTGCGTCAGGTCGTGGACGACGTGGATGCCCTCCTCGGACTGCACGCCGAAGCGGCGCGACAGGTCCAGGAGCGCCCGGGCGACACGGCCCGGGACGTCGGAGAAGACCAGGTCGGACATCTGGTCGTTGGTCTTGCGCAGGCGGCGGGCCACCGCGCGCAGCAGCGCGGTCGCGACCTCGGGGCGGGCGTTCAGCCAGGGCTGGAGGTCCCCGTGGCCCAGGCCCAGGAGCTTGACCTCGGTCAGGGCGGTCGCCGTGGCGGTGCGCGGGCCCGGGTCGAAGAGCGAGAGCTCGCCGATCAGCTCGCCGGGGCCGAGGACGGCCAGCATGTTCTCGCGGCCGTCGGGGGAGGTGCGGTGCAGCTTCACCTTGCCCTCGGTGACCACGTACAGCCGGTCACCGGGGTCGCCCTCGTGGAACAGGGCGTCACCGCGCGCGAGAGTCACCTCGCTCATCGAGGCGCGGAGCTCCGCGGCCTGCTCGTCATCGAGCGCCGCGAAGAGCGGGGCGCGCCGCAGAACGTCGTCCACGAGTCTCTCTCCTATGTCGACCAGCTCAGGGGACCGTGTTCCCCATTTTGCCGGACGGCTCAAACAGTGCGATCAATCACAAGGATGCCGGACGTACGGGCCTGCTGTGCTGCGGGCGCCCAAACGGAGTGGTGTTACCAGAGGTCCGGGCGGGTGTACGCGGCCGGCCTTAGGCTGGCCGGGTGTCCAATAAGCCGGTGAGAGCACAGGCCAAGGGGTCCGCGGGAGTGACGCTCGCGCCCGATTCAGCTGTGGGCGAACAAGCCCCCCGAAAGGCGCCCTCGAAGCCGCCGACGGCGCGCGCGCAGCCCGCGGGCAAAGCTTCGGCCAAGAAAACGGAATCACGCCTGGCCATGGTCCGCAGGGCCCGCAGGATCAACCGGGAGCTGGCCGACGTCTACCCGTACGCCCACCCGGAACTCGACTTCCGGAACCCCTTCGAGCTGCTCGTCGCCACGGTTCTGTCCGCCCAGACGACCGACCTGAGGGTCAACCAGACGACCCCCGCGCTGTTCGCGGCCTACCCGACCCCCGAGGACATGGCCGCGGCCGTCCCCGAGGAGCTGGAGGAGCTCATCCGGCCGACCGGGTTCTTCCGGATGAAGGCGAAGTCCCTGCTGGGGCTGTCCGCCGCCCTGCGCGACCGCTTCGGCGGCGAGGTCCCGGGACGGCTCGAAGACCTCGTCACCCTGCCGGGCGTGGGCCGCAAGACGGCCAACGTCGTCCTCGGCAACGCGTTCGGAGTCCCCGGCCTGACCGTGGACACCCACTTCCAGCGGCTGGTCCTGCGCTGGAAGTGGACCGAGCAGAAGGAGCCGGAGAAGATCGAGGCGGAGATCGCCGCGATCTTCCCCAAGAGCGAGTGGACGATGCTCTCGCACCGGATCATCTTCCACGGCCGCCGCATCTGCCACGCCCGCAAGCCGGCCTGTGGCGCCTGCCCGATCGCCCCGCTGTGCCCCGCGTACGGGGAGGGCGAGACGGACCCGGAGAAGGCGAAGAAGCTCCTGAAGTACGAGAAGGGCGGACAGCCGGGCCAGCGGCTCAGCCCGCCGCCGGACTACCCGGGCAGCCCGGCCCGGCCGTCGGAGCCCGCGGCGCAGCGGCCGGGGGCCGGCGGTACGGCCGGCACCGCGGGCGGCAGTACGGGGGACGGCGGCGCGGCGGCGTCCTGAGCAGGTCGGCGGGCCCGCCACACGGGGCGGACCCGCGCAGGAACGGAACCGGGCCGGCGGGGCGTTGTCCCGGTGCGGGACGGCGCCGGCGACGGCAGGCGGCACAGCACACAGCACGGCACGGCACGGCACGGCACGACGGCAGGGAACAGGGATTGCCCATGACGCGCGGAGCACGGGACGACAGCAGCGTGGCCCAGGCGGCCGCCCCACCGGGCAGGCCGGGCGGCAGGCCGCACGGCCTGCCGCCCGCCCCGGTGGTCACCACCGACGGCCTGCCCGGCTGGCTCGGCCCCGTCGCCGAGGCCGTGCGCACGGTCCGCCCGACCCAGCTCAGCCGCTTCCTGCCGCCCGAGGACGGTCGCGGCCGCCAGTCCGCCGTCCTCATCCTCTTCGGGGAGGGCGCCCGCGGCCCGGAGCTGCTCCTGATGGAGCGCGCCGGCAGCCTGCGCTCGCACCCGGGCCAGCCCTCGTTCCCCGGCGGCGCCCTCGACCCGGAGGACGGCGACCCGCACACCACCGGCCCGCTGCGGGCCGCCCTGCGCGAGGCCGAGGAGGAGACCGGGCTCGACCCTGCCGGGGTCCAGCTCTTCGGCGTGCTGCCGCGCCTCTACATCCCGGTCAGCGAGTTCGTCGTCACGCCCGTCCTCGGCTGGTGGCGCGAGCCCAGCCCGGTCGGCGTCGTCGACCCCGCCGAGACGGCCCGGGTCTTCACCGTGCCCGTGGCCGATCTCACGGACCCCGCGCACCGCGCCACCGCCGTCCACCCCAGCGGCCACCTGGGCCCGGCGTTCACCGTGCACGACGCCCTGGTCTGGGGTTTCACCGCCGGGGTGATCGACCGCATGCTCCACTTCGCGGGATGGGAGCGGCCCTGGGACCGCTCGCGGCAGGTCCCGCTCGACTGGCGCGCATGAGACGGTGGCCCATGTGAACGTGCTGGACATCCTGTTGCTGGTCGCCGCCGTGTGGTTCGCGATCGTCGGTTATCGCCAGGGCTTCGTCGTCGGCATCCTGTCGGTGATCGGCTTCCTCGGCGGCGGTCTCATCGCCGTGTCGGTGCTTCCCCTGGTCTGGGACCAGGTGACCGACGACGGCACCCAGGTGTCCACCACCGTCGTGGTGGCCGCCGTCGTCGTGGTCATCATCTGCGCCTCCATCGGGCAGGCCTTCACCACCCACCTGGGGAACCGGCTGCGCCGCCACATCACGTGGTCGCCGGCGCGGGCCCTCGACGCGACCGGCGGCGCCGTCGTCAACGTCGTCGCCATGCTGCTCGTGGCGTGGCTGATCGGCTCGGCGCTCGCCGGGACCTCGCTGCCCACGCTGGGCAAGGAGGTCCGCAACTCAAAGGTGCTGCTGGGCGTGGCGCGGGTGCTCCCGGCCCAGGCGAACACCTGGTTCTCGGACTTCTCCTCCGCCCTCACGCGCAACGGCTTCCCGCAGGTCTTCAGCCCGTTCTCCAACGAGCCGATCACCGCGGTACGGGAACCGGACCCGGCGCTGGCGACGAGCCCCGTCGCCGAGGCGGCCAAGCGCTCGATCGTGAAGGTCGTCGGGACCGCGCCGAGTTGCAGCAAGGTGCTGGAGGGCACCGGGTTCGTCTTCGCCCCGGGCCGCGTCATGACCAACGCGCACGTCGTGGGCGGCGTCAGCGAGCCGACCGTGCAGGTCGGCGGCGAGGGCAAGCTGTATGACGGCAAGGTCGTGCTGTACGACTGGGAGCGCGACATCGCCGTCCTGGACGTGCCCAAGCTGAAGGCGCCGCCGCTGGAGTTCACCGAGAAGGACGCCGGCAGCGGCAGTGACGCGATCGTCGCGGGCTTCCCGGAGAACGGCGCCTACGACGTCCGCTCCGCCCGCGTCCGCGGCCGCATCAACGCCAACGGCCCGGACATCTACCACCGCGGCACCGTCCGCCGCGACGTGTACTCGCTGTACGCGACCGTCCGCCAGGGCAACTCGGGAGGTCCGCTGCTCACGCCCGACGGCAAGGTGTACGGGGTGGTCTTCGCCAAGTCGCTCGACGACCCGAACACCGGCTACGCGCTCACGGCGGACGAGGTCCGCGACGACATCCGGCTCGGGAAGACGAACGACCGCCGCGCCGACACCCAGGGGTGCGCCCTGTGACCGGGGGCCGCTGAGCTGCGGGGCCGCGGGGGCCCGCCCGGGCTGCGGCCCGCGCGGCTACGGTGTGCGCTGGTGGCGCAGCCGGGCCGAGAACCAGCGGGCCCGGCGGCGCAGGATACGCGGGATTCCGAGCCGTGGGTCGTGGCCCTCGCGGCCCGTCCTCCCGTACGCGCCCGGCGTCGCTGCCGGGCGGCGGTCGCGTGCGGTGTCACCGTGGTCGTGCGTCCAGCCCATACAACGTGCTGTGCCCGGGCCCGAAGGTCCGTAACCCCTTCTGCGGCCTCCAATTGGCCTATGCGCGCGGCAATTGAATGCTTGTAGGACCGCGGTTCCGGCAATCCGTCAGGTCGCTCAGCGGTCCGGCTCGGGGTCCTTCAGCCAGCCGATCAGCTCGGACGAGAAGGCGACGGGGTCCTCCTCGTGCGGGAAGTGCCCGAGTCCGTCGAACAGCCGCCACCGGTACGGGGCTTCGACGAACTCGCCGGATCCGGCGGCGCTGCGCGTGCGCATCACGGGGTCGAGGGAGCCGTGCATGTGCAGCGTCGGCACCCGTACCGGCATCTTCATGCGGCGGTTGAACTGGAGCCCGTCCGGCCGGGCCATGGAGCGCATCATCCAGCGGTACGGCTCGATCGAGCAGTGGGCGGTCGACGGGATGCACATGGCCCGCCGGTAGACCGCGAGGTCGTCCTCCGAGCCGTCCTCGCGGAGCCGCGGACCGGACCAGTCCCGGATGAGCCGGCCGACGAGCGCTCCGTCGTCGGCGACGAGCTGCCGCTCGGGGACGAACGGGCGCTGGAAGCCCCAGATGTGCGAACTCGCCCGGGTCTGGCCGAGGTCGGAGAGCATCGCCGACCGCCAGCGCCGCGGGTGGGGCATCGACACGACGGCGAGGCGGCGCACCAGCTTGGGCCGCATCGCGGCGGCCGTCCAGGCGAGGTAGCCGCCGAGGTCGTGCCCGACGAGCGCGGCGTCCGGCTCGCCGAGGGAGCGGATCACCCCGGTGACGTCCAGGGCCAGGTTCGCGGGGTCGTAGCCGCGCGGGGTGCGGTCGCTGCCGCCGACACCGCGCAGGTCCATGGCGACCGCGCGGTAGCCGGCGTCGGCGAGGGCGGTCAGCTGGTGCCGCCAGGTCCACCAGAACTGGGGGAAGCCGTGCAGGAGCAGGACGAGCGGGCCGTCACCGAGCTCGGCGACGTGGAACCGGGCGCCGTTGGCGGCGACGTCCCGGTGGGTCCACGGCCCGTCGAGGCGCACTGCCGTCGCGGTGGTCGGCGGTGTGCTGGGGTCCGGTGCGCTCGCTGTCATGAGGACGAGCGTGCCACACCCACCGCCTTGTCACTCAACGGCCGCGGATGCGGCTTGACGGTGCCGACGACGGCCGCGGTCTGCTTCACGGAGGCGATGGACCTCTCCGGCGGCTTGACCTTCTGGAGCTTGGACTTCCCGATCAGGATGAGCAGGGCCGCGAACAGCAGGAACGCCACGCCGACGATGAGGAACGACCAGGCGAGTCCGAGCCCGAGGTTGTGGATCCCGTACGCCGCGGCGAAGCTCAGCACGGGCAGGGAGAACAGGGCGAACACCCCTGCGACCGAGATGGCGGCGCCGCCGATACCCGCGCGCTTGACGTCCTGGCGGAGTTCCGCCTTGGCGAGGGCGATCTCGTCGTGCACCAGGGCGGACATCTCGGCGGTGGCCGAGGCGACCAGCTGGCCGAGTGTGCGCTCGGCTCCTTGCGCCCCTTGGTCCACTGCGGTCATCGCTCTCTCCCTCTGTCGTCTGCCGGCGGCTGTCCTCCGTCGGACACAAGCGTTCAGTTCAGATCATGCCGGACGGTCGCCCGCTCCGCTGGACCCGGCCGCCCCTTCGGCGGTGCCGCCGGGCGCTTCGGAGCCCGCGGCGGCCGCGGCGGCGCGGGCCAGGCGGCGGTGCTCGGCGGCCTTGTCCTCGTGGATCCGCGCCATGCGCAGGTGGTACTGCGGGTTGCCGGCCTCGTAGATGTCCGGGATGCCGTCGTGGTCCTCGTCGCGCTCTTCCGCCTCGGTGAGGGCGCGGTAGGTGCGGTCGCGCAGTTTGAGCAGCACGCCCGCCAGGACGGCGGCGATGAGGGAGCCGACCAGGACGGCGGCCTTCACCTCCTCGGCCAGTACGGGGTCGTCGGCGAAGGCGAGTTCGCCGATCAGCAGTGAGACGGTGAAGCCGATGCCGGCGAGTCCGGACACGGCGAGGACGTCCGGCCAGGCCAGGTCCTTGTTCAGCTCGGCCCGGGTGAAGCGCGCGGCCAGCCAGGTGCCGCCGAAGACGCCGGCCGTCTTGCCGACGACCAGGCCGAGGACGACGCCGAGGGGCTCCGGCCGGGCGAAGACCTCGGCGAGGGCCCCGCCGGAGAGGGGGACGCCGGCGGAGAACAGGGCGAACAGCGGCACGGCGACGCCAGCCGACAGGGGCCGCACCAGGTGCTCGACGTGCTCGCCGGGGGAGTGCTCCTCCCCTTCCCTGCGGGTGCAGCGGAGCATGAGGCCCATGGCGACGCCGGCGATCGTGGCGTGGACGCCGCTGTTGTACATGAGTGCCCACACGGCGATCGCGAGGGGGACGTACACGTACCAGCCGCGGACGCCCGTGCGCAGCAGGATCCACATCAGGGCCAGGCCGGCGAGGGCGCCGGCGAGCTGCGGGAGGCGGATGTCGCCGGTGAAGAAGACCGCGATGATCAGGATGGCGAAGAGGTCGTCGACGACGGCGAGGGTGAGCAGGAAGGCGCGCAGGGCGGACGGCAGCGAGGTGCCGAGGACCGCGAGCACGGCCAGCGCGAAGGCGATGTCGGTGGCGGTGGGGACCGCCCATCCGCCGAGCGAGCCTCCTCCGGCCGTGTTGACGGCCGTGTAGACCAGCGCGGGCACGGCCATGCCGCAGACGGCGGCGATCACGGGGAGGGCGGCCGCCTTGGGGTCGCTGAGGTCGCCCGCGACGAGTTCGCGTTTGAGCTCGATGCCGGCGACGAAGAAGAAGATCGCGAGGAGGCCGTCGGCCGCCCAGTGCTGCAGCGAGAGGTCCAGGCCGAGCGCGGCGGGGCCGAAGTGCAGGTCGCGGACGGTGTCGTAGCTCGCGGAGACCGCGGGGATGTTGGCCCACAGCAGGGCGGCCACCGCGGCCGCCAGGAGGACGATGCCGCCGACGGTCTCGGTGCGCAGGGCGTCCGCCACGTAGCGGCGCTCGGGCAGGGAGAGGAGGCCGAGGAACGCACGGCGGGAGGGGGAGTCGGGGGAGTGGGGCGGGCGGGGCGCGGCCACGGGTGGCACCTCGGGTGTGCGCGGGCGTGCAGCGGACGATCGCCACCTTATGCGCGACAGGGGCATCCGGCGCGGCGGCCGCGTCGGATGCCCCGGTCAACGGGCTGGTGCCGGCGGTCAGTCCTCGGAGGACGCCGAGGGCAGCTTGGTCTGGATGAGGTCCATGACCGAGGAGTCGGCGAGCGTGGTGACGTCGCCGACGGCGCGGTTCTCGGCCACGTCGCGCAGCAGGCGGCGCATGATCTTGCCCGAGCGGGTCTTGGGCAGCTCGGCGACCGGCAGGATGCGCTTGGGCTTGGCGATCGGGCCGAGGGTGGCGGCCACGTGGCTGCGGAGCTCGGCGGTGAGGCCGTCGTCCTCGCTGGCGGTGCCGCGGAGGATGACGAAGGCGACGATGGCCTGGCCGGTGGTCGGGTCGGCGGCGCCGACGACGGCGGCCTCGGCGACGGCCGGGTGGGAGACGAGGGCGGACTCGACCTCGGTGGTGGAGATGTTGTGGCCGGAGACGAGCATGACGTCGTCGACGCGGCCCAGCAGCCAGATGTCCCCGTCCTCGTCCTTCTTCGCGCCGTCGCCGGCGAAGTAGCGGCCGGGGAAGCGGGACCAGTAGGTGTCGGTGTAGCGCTGGTCGTCGCCCCAGATCGTGCGGAGCATCGACGGCCACGGCTCGGTCAGGACGAGGTAGCCGCCCGCGCCGTCGGGGACTTCGGCCGCCTCGTCGTCGACGACGGTGGCGCTGATGCCGGGCAGCGGGCGCTGGGCAGAGCCCGGCTTGGTCTCGGTGACGCCGGGCAGCGGCGAGATCATCATCGCGCCGGTCTCGGTCTGCCACCAGGTGTCGACGATCGGGCAGCGGTCGCCGCCGATGTGCTTGCGGTACCAGATCCACGCCTCGGGGTTGATGGGTTCGCCGACCGAGCCGAGGACGCGCAGGCTGGACAGGTCGAACTTGGCGGGGATGTCGTCGCCCCACTTCATGAACGTCCGGATGGCGGTGGGGGCGGTGTAGAGGATCGTCACCCCGTACTTCTGGACGACCTCCCAGAAGCGGCCCTGGTGCGGCGTGTCGGGCGTGCCCTCGTAGAGCACCTGGGTGGCGCCGTTGGCCAGCGGCCCGTAGACGATGTACGAGTGGCCGGTGACCCAGCCGATGTCGGCGGTGCACCAGTAGACGTCGGTCTCGGGCTTGAGGTCGAAGACGGCGTGGTGCGTGTAGGCCGTCTGCGTGAGGTAGCCACCGGAGGTGTGCAGGATGCCCTTGGGCTTACCGGTGGTGCCGGAGGTGTAGAGGATGAACAGCGGGTGCTCGGCCGGGAAGGGCTGGGGGGTGTGCTCGCTGCTCTGGCGGTCGACGATCTCGTGCCACCAGACGTCGCGGCCTTCGGTGAGGGCGGTGTCCTGGCCGGTGCGTCGGACGACGAGGACGTGCTCGACCTGCGGGCACTTGGCCAGAGCGTCGTCGATGGCCGGCTTGAGGGCGGACGGCTTGCCGCGCCGGTGGCCGCCGTCGGCGGTGATGACGAGCTTGGCGTCGGCGTCCTGGATGCGGGAGGCGACGGCGTCCGCGGAGAACCCGCCGAAGACGACGGAGTGGGCGGCGCCGATGCGGGCGCAGGCGAGCATCGCGACGACGGCCTCGGGGATCATCGGCAGGTAGACCGCGACGCGGTCGCCGGCGGTGACGCCGAGTTCCGCCAGGGCGTTCGCGGCGCGGGACACCTCGTCCTTGAGCTGGGCGTAGGTGATCGTGCGGGTGTCGCCCGGCTCGCCTTCGAAGTGGAGCGCGACCCGGTCGCCGTTGCCGGCCTCGACGTGCCGGTCGACGCAGTTGTAGGCGACGTTGAGGGTCCCGTCGGCGAACCACTTCGCGAACGGCGGGTTGGTCCAGTCCAGGGTCTCGGTCGGCTCCTGCGCCCAGGTCAGGCGGCGGGCCTGCTCGGCCCAGAAACCCAGCCGGTCCGCCGCGGCCTGTGCGTACGCCGCCTGCGTCACGTTCGCTTCGGCCGCCAGACCGGCAGGCGGAGCGAACCGCCGCTCCTCCTTGAGCAGATTGGCCAGGCTCTCGTTGCTCACGACATCTCCCTTTCCCAGGGTGTCCGTTGTGTCCCCGGGCATAGCTCATCAGTCGAACGGGCCGGTGACAAGGGGTAACCCGAAATTGGTTTAGACCTATAGCGCGTCGTCCCCCGCACACGAGCGGCCCCCTCCCGCCGGACGGGGGAAGGGGCCGAACGATGGCACGGAAACGGGAGGGTATCGGTTCGGGCGCGTCCTGATCAGGTACGCCCGCCGACACTGTCAAAAACGCGGCAGTCGAAGAAGTCCTCCCCCTCGGACAGCAGGTAGGCCTGGGCCTCGCCCACGTGGAAGTACATGCCGTGCAGCTCCAGCGTGCCCTCCGCGAGCCGTCGGGCCACCGACTCGTGCGCCCGCAGGTGCTCCAGCTGCTGCACGACGTTCGTCAGGCACAGCTGTTCCACCGCGTCCGCCGGGAGCCGGCCGGAGATCCGCGCCCAGGTGTGGTGCGGGCTGTCCATCCGCTCCAGGCTCGGCCGGCCGTGCCGCAGCCACCGGCCGAGCGGCGTCGCCGACTCTCCGGGCGCGGAGTTCAGCAGTGCCTGCATGGCCCCGCAGCCCGAGTGCCCGCACACGGTGATGCTGTCCACCTGGAGCACGTCCACCGCGTACTCGATGGCCGCGGCGACCGAGTCGTCCCCGGTCTCGGCTCCGGGCAGCGGCACCAGGTTCCCGACGTTGCGGACGGTGAACAGGTCGCCGGGACCGCTGGCCGTGATCATGCTGGTGACGAGCCTGGAGTCCGCGCAGGTGAGGAAGAGCTGCGAGGGCCGCTGCCCCTCGCGGGCCAGCCGGGCCAGCTCGTCGCGGACGTGCGGCGCGGTGTCCCGCTGGAAGGCCGTGATCCCGCTGGCGAGACGGCTGGCGCCGCGGTTGCGCGGGGCCGCGGCGGCTCCGGCCCCGTCCGCGGCGGAGCCGGGGTCCGCCGCGGGGCCCGCCCGGCCGGCGTCGGCCGACGCGGACGGAACCGGAGCCGCCTCCGGGTGCGTGCGCTCGCCGACCGCCTGGTGGTCGCAGTGGTTCTTCCACGGGGTCCACGGCCGGCAGCACTGGTGGCCGGAGCCGGAAGCGGAAGCCGCTCGGGAAGCGGGCACGGTGCCGGTCCCCGGCTCCGCCGGAGGGCCGTCCACCTCCAGCGTGCCGCCGTGCGCCAGATGGGACTCCTGCCAGTCGTGCAGCGTCTCGTACGCGGCGTGGTCCATGAAGGAGCCCTGCAGCTCCACGACCACATGCCCCTGGTGGGGGATCTGCGCCAGGGTCCGGCTCAGCCGCGGCACCGCGAGGAAGGTCAGCTGGCCGCGTACCGCCAGGTGGTGGACGCCGTCCCGCACCTCCACCGTGATCCTCGTCCGGGCCAGCCGGTGCAGGGCCAGCACCACGGCCACCGCGATCCCGACGGCGACGCCTTCCAGGACGCCGCCGAGGACGACCGCCGCGATGGTGGTCGCGTACACGGCGATCTCCCGGTGGCGGGTGACCGTCCGCATATGGGTGATGCTCACCATCTGCACGCCCACCGCCATGACGAGCGCGGCCAGCGCCGCCAGCGGGATGAGGTCGAGGACGGGCACGAGGAGCCCGGCCGCGAGCACCACCCAGAAGCCGTGCAGCATGGCCGATTTGCGGCTCATCGCTCCGGACTTCACGTTCGCCACGCTGCGGACCGCGACACCGGTGATGGGCAGGCCGCCGAGTGCGCCGGAGACGATGTTCGCCGCGCCCTGGCCGCGGAGCTCGCGGTCGAGGTCGGCGCGTGGCGGCCGGGAGGCGGTGGGCCGCTCGGAGGCGATCAGCTTGTCCGTGGCGACCGAGGACAGCAGGGACTCGACGCTGCCCACCAGGGTGATGGTCAGGACGGCGGCGATGAGCCCGAGAACCGGGCCCTCGGGCAGCTCGGGGAGCGCGTGGCTGCGCCAGGAGGGCAGGTCCACGCGGGGCAGCCGCAGGCCGGCGAAGGCGGCGACCGCGGTGGCGGTGCCGACGGCGGCGAGCGCGGCGGGCACCTTGCGCAGGGCCAGGCCGGCCCGCCCGGGCAGCCGCGGCCAGGCGATGAGGAGGACCAGTGTGAGCGCGCTGATCCCGAGGGCGGTCGGGTGGATGTCGGCCAGCTGCGAGGGCAGCTCGCGGACGTTGGCGAGGGCGGAGCTCTGCGGGGTCCCGCCGAGGACGATGTGCAGCTGCGCCAGGGCGATCGTCACGCCGATGCCGGCGAGCATGCCGTGCACGATGGCCGGGCTGACCATCAGGGCGGAGCGGGCGGTGCGCAGTGCGGCGAGGCCGAGCTGGCAGCAGCCGGCGAGGACGGTGATGGCGCAGGTGGTGCGCCAGCCGTACCGCTGGATCAGCTCGGCGGTGACGACGGTGAGTCCTGCTGCCGGGCCGCTGACCTGGAGCGGGGCTCCTCCGAAGTAGCCGGCCACGAGGCCGCCGGCGGCTGCCGCCACCAGGCCTGCTTGGAGCGGCGCGCCGGTGGCGAGGGCGATGCCGAGGGAGAGGGGCAGGGCGATGAGGAAGACGGTGAGGGAGGCGGAGAAGTCCGCCGACAGGCCGGTCCGGTCGGGTGTCCGGCCCGGTGGGGAAGGGGTGTCGGGCTTGGTGCCGAGGGTGCCGGCGGGGGGCTTGGAGAAGGTGGCTGTCACGGGGTCCCGTCTCCTCTGTGAGGGATGAAGCGGCGGGAATCAGCAGAAAGCAGTCGTCGGCAGTCGAATACGGTCGCCGTTCGATGCGGACATCTACGGTGTCTCAACACTCAGTAAATGAAAGGTAATGCTGAGTAAAGCACTGCGGAGGGTAATGCGGGCAAACGGCCTAGAGATTCCCCCTCCCTGCTGAATAAGCATTTTTTACGGCTTGTCACACCATCTCCGAGGGGTGCGGCGTGGGACGTTGCGGCCCGGAAGCGAAGTCCTGCGAGGCAAGCGAGGAGAGGTGGACGGATGATCGCCGCAACGAAGAAGACCGCCGGCGGCCTGGTCGCCATGGCGCTGGTGCTGGGCGCCGCCGGGTGCAGCGGTTCGGAGTCCGCCGGCCCCGCCCGCGGGCCGGGAGGGAAGGAGGGCGCGGCCGCGCCGGAGGCCCCGGGCAGCGTCAACCGGCCGATCGGCGACGGCTCGACCGCGTACACCGGCCCGCAGCCCCGTGTGGCCGCGCAGCAGCGGATGAAGCCCGGCGAGAAGCCCCCGCAGTTCGTGGTCTTCTCCTGGGACGGTGCCGGTGAGGACAGCCAGAAGCTCTTCTCGCACTTCCGCGAGGTCGGCAGGAAGTACAACGCCCGGATGACGTACTTCCTCTCCGGCGTGTACATGCTCCCAGAGGAGAAACGTTCCCTCTATGTGGCTCCGCAGCACGACCCGGGCCGTTCCGACATCGGCTTCGGCGACCTCCAGGGCATCAAGGACACCGCCACCCAGATCCGCGCCGCCTGGCTGGAGGGCAACGAGATCGGCACCCACTTCAACGGGCACTTCTGCGGCCCCGACGGGGGCGTCGGCACCTGGTCCGTCGAGGAGTGGAAGAGCGAGATCAACCAGGCCAAGTCCTTCGTCAAGAACTGGAAGACCAACTCCGGCCTGAAGGACCTGCCGGCGCTGCCGTTCGACTACGACAAGGAGCTCATCGGGGCCCGCACACCCTGCCTGGAGGGGCAGAAGAACTTCATGCTCGCCGCCAAGGGCATGGGCTTCCGCTATGACTCCAGCGGTATCTCCAAGCAGGTCTGGCCCAAGAAGACGGAGGGCCTCTGGGACATCCCGCTCCAGCTCGTGCCCCTGCCCGGCCGCGCTTTCGAGACGCTGAGCATGGACTACAACTACATGGTGAACCAGTCGGGGACGACGACCCAGGGCGACCCCTCGCAGCACGTCTACTGGGGCAACCAGATGCGCGACGGCCTCCTCCAGGCCTTCGAGCGCGCGTACCAGGGCAACCGCGCCCCGCTGATCATCGGCAACCACTTCGAGTCCTGGAACGGCGGCACGTACATGCGGGCCGTCGAGGAGACCATCAAGGGCACCTGCACCCGCCCGGAGGTCCGCTGCGTGCCGTTCCGCGAGCTGGTCGACTGGCTCGACGCCCAGGACCCGGAGGTCCTGGAACGGATGCGGACGCTCGGCGTCGGCGAGGCCCCGAAGGAGGGCTGGGCGAAGTTCCTGACGGCCGCGCCCGCCTCCCCGTCCGCCGGAGCCGCGGTCAAGCCGGCTGCGGGGCCTGCCGCAGAGGAAGCGGCGCAGGACTGAGCAGTCCCGCCGCCGCGGGGACTTCCGCCGCCGCGGGCCCGTCGGCGGAGCCCTCGCGCAGGACGAAACCGGGATCGACCTGGGCCGCCAGGTCGATCCCGGTCCTGGCGTTGCCCCAACTCTGCGCGTTGCGCAGGTGGAAGTGCACCATCTGCGCCGTGTAGCGCTCCCAGTCGCGGAGGGCGTACGAGGCGTCGGCTGCCCCCCGGAGCGCTTCCAGGGCCCGCCGGCTGTCCTCCTCCAGCAGCGCGAACGGCGCCGGGCGGCCCTTCTCCATCGCCCGCACCCAGTCCGAGTGCCCGACCGCCACCAGCAGGTCCTCGCCCACCTCGTCCTGCAGGAAGGCCAGGTCGTCCTCGCCCTGCACCTTGTTCCCCACGACCCTCAGCGCAACCCCGAAGTCCCGCGCGTACTCCTTGTACTGGCGGTAGACGGAGACGCCCTTGCGGGTCGGCTCGGCGACCAGGAAGGTCATGTCGAAGCGGGTGAACATGCCGGAGGCGAAGGAGTCCGAGCCGGCGGTCATGTCGACCACCACGTACTCGCCCGGCCCGTCGACCAGGTGGTTGAGGCAGAGCTCCACCGCCCCGACCTTCGAGTGGTAGCAGGCGACCCCCAGGTCCGATTCCGTGAACGGGCCCGTGGCCATCAGCCGTACGGCCCCGCCGTCGAGCTGCACCTCCCGCGCACACGCCGCGTAGACCGGATTGTCCTCGGTGACGCGCAGCAGGCGCGATCCGGCGCCGGGAGGCGTCGTTTTGATCATCGAATCGGCCGACGCGATCCGCGGGTTGGAGCCCCGCAGGTACTCCTTGACGAGGGGCAGGTGCGCACCGAGGGCGGGGAGGGCGGCGGCCTGCGCCTCGTCGAGGCCGAGGGCGGCGCCGAGGTGCTGGTTGATGTCCGCGTCAACGGCGACGACGGGCGCGCCCGCCGCGGCGAGGTGGCGGATGAAGAGGGAGGACAGGGTGGTCTTGCCGCTGCCTCCCTTTCCGACGAAAGCGATCTTCATGTTCACGAAGGGTAGTCGTTCGATCGCTGTGGGTGGTGCGAATGAGTGGGCAAGACCACTCCAAGGAGGGGTCGGTGGCACGGCCCGGCAGTGCGTAGGCTCCCTACCTATGAGTAGCGCTGCCGACCCGCTGGCCGCCCTGGGCTCCCTGCCGGGCGTCACCGAAGCCGTGGATTCCGTACGCAAGGCCGTGGACCGGGTCTACGGGCACCGCGTCATGCGCCGGCGCAGCGGTGAGATCACCTCCGAGGCCGCCCTGCGCGGTGCCCGCGCCAGCGCCGCCCTGTCCGGGGCGGACTGGGCGCTGGAGGAGGTGCGCCGCCGCACCGACTTCAGCGCGGACGCGGAGGCCCGCACGGTAGGCGCCGCCCTGCGGCTCACCGCGGAGGCGGGCCAACTCCTCAGCATCTGGCGCCAGTCGCCCCTGCGGGTGCTCGCCCGCCTGCACCTGGTGGCGGTGGGCTCCACGGCCGACGGCGACGCGGTGGGCCGCCCGCGCCTGGCCGGGGAGCCCGTGGACGAGCCCCTGGTCGCGCAGCCGCTGCCCTCGGCCGACGAGGTCGCGGGCCGGCTGGACGGCCTGTCCCGGCTGGTCCTCGCCGGCAGCTCCGCACCGGCACTGGTGATGGCGGCGGTGGTGCACGGCGAACTGCTGGCGCTGCGCCCCTTCGCCTCCCACAACGGGCTGGTGGCGCGGACCGCCGAGCGGATCGTGCTGATCAACAGCGGCCTGGACCCGAAGGCCGTCTGTCCTGCCGAGGTCGGCCACGCCGAACAGGGCCGGGACGCCTACCTGGAGGCCTTCGAGGGCTACCTGTCGGGGACGCCCGACGGGATGGGCCGCTGGATCGCGCACTGCGGCCGGGCGGTCGAGCTGGGCGTCCGCGAGTCGACGGCGGTGTGCGAGGCGCTCCAGCGCGGCGCGGCCTGAGGGCCCCGGCCTGTCCTGAGGGCCCGGCCGCCCGTCCCGAAGGCCCGGCCCTCGGGACGGGCGGCCGGGACAAACGGGTTGCGGCGACACCGTCCTGCTCTGGTGTCGCCGCTGGCACTCCCGCCGGGTTACCAAGCGTCCTCGATATGTGCCCATCAGGTCGGGGTCTTTGCCCGGTTACCTGGTGCGGCTGGCCCGTAATCGACGGGTCGACGTCGCGTGGGTGCTCGGCGTTCGTGCATTCGGTCCGTGGGGCCTTGCTGCGTTCTAAAGATGATCCTCTCGGATGTTCTTCGGTCTCGCGGGCCGTGACTCCTTTGTACTCCGCTTCCGGGATAAGCGGAACCCCTGGCAATTTTTTTTACTTTCCAGGGCGTACGGGGGTGAACCGGGCGCCCGGAGGCCGGGCGGGCCGGTCCGGGGCCGCGGCGGGCGGCGGGGCGCGGCGGGGCTCAGGCGCTGGCGGCCCTCGCGGCCGTGGCGGCCGCGGCCAGGGCGCCGGCCTTGCGGCGGCTCGCGTACCAGACCAGGCCCGCGGTGGCGGCTGCCGCGCCGACTGCCGCGGCGGCGACCAGGGCCGGGCGCGCGGGCATGGAGAATCCCGGCAGCCGCTGCTTGAGCCGCACCGGCCGGTTGAACACCAGCACCGGCCATTCGCGCGCCGCCGCCTCGCGCCGCAGCGCCCGGTCGGGGTTGACCGCGTGCGGGTGGCCGACTGCCTCCAGCATCGGGACGTCGGTGATCGAGTCGCTGTACGCGTAGCAGCGGGAGAGGTCGTAGCCCTCGGACTCGGCGAGCTCCCGCACTGCCTCCGCCTTGGTGGGCCCGTACGCGTAGTACTCGATGTCGCCGGTGAAGCAGCCGTCCTCGCCGATCACCATGCGCGTGGCGACGACCCGGTCCGCGCCGAGCATCTCGCCGATCGGCTCGACGACCTCCGCCCCGGAGGTCGAGACGATCACCACGTCGCGGCCCGCGGTGTGGTGCGCCTCGATGAGGGACGCCGCCTCGTCGTAGATCAGCGGGTCGATCAGGTCGTGCAGGGTCTCGGCGACGATCTCCCGCACCTGCTGCACGTTCCACCCCTTGCACAGGGCGGACAGGTACTCCCGCATGCGCTCCATCTGGTCGTGGTCGGCGCCGCCGACCAGGTAGATGAACTGGGTGTACGCGGTGCGCAGCACGGCCCGGCGGTTGATCAGACCGCCGTGGTAGAACGACTTGCTGAACGTCAGCGTGCTGGACTTCGCAATGACCGTCTTGTCCAGGTCGAAGAAGGCTGCGGTGCGGGGCGACGAGTGCGGCAAGGGCTGGATTTCCACGCCCCGAGCATATGCGCCCACCATTCGGCGTAAGGTGTGGCGCGTGGGTTTGCCTGAGAAGGCTCTCGGGTACACCATGGAAGTCACGGATCGTTCGCGACCGTGCTAACCCGGTCTGGCTCCTCCCCCCCGAGTCGGACCGTGGGGACGACCCCCGCTCTCCCCCCCGGCGGGGGTCGTCGCATGTCCGGACGCGGTTCGCGTCCTTTCCGCCGGTCTCCACCGCTCACTGCCGCCCCCCTGCCCTTCCGTGGCGGGCCGGCGCGGTGCCGGCCTCCACCTCTCAGGACTCGTCACGGTGCGTGATGGTTCCGCAGCGCTGGGGAACTCACCCGTGAGGGTGGCGGAGTTATTCACAAGGCTCCCGTTGTCCACGGTTTTCGAGCAAGATCCACTTCTTTTTCCGGATCGCTGCACGGTGATTGCGGGCCGCGAAGTCCGCGGCGCCGGGATTTGCAGCGAGAAGGGGCCGGAGATCGTGGCTGGATCGAAGACGTGCAAAGTGCCGAACCGGAGCGGGGCAGGCGGAATCCGGACAGCGGAACTCCCCGCCGGGGCGGTGCCGCCGGGCGGGCGCCCGCTGATCATCACCGAGGACCCGTTGCTCCTGGACGACCTGCTGCGGTTGTGCGCCGCCGCGGGAGCCGAGCCGTACGTGCACCACGGGCTGCCGGCGCCAAACGGAAGCGGAGGCGGCCGCGCCGCCGACGGCGGGGCCCCTGGCGCGAAACCCGGTGGCGCAGCGGGCGGCGCCCCGCCCGCCCCGCCGCCCGGCACCGGATGGGAGTCCGCGCCCCTCGTCCTCGTCGGGGACGACGCGGCCCGCAGGGTCCGCGGAGCCCCGCGGCGCGGCGGTGTCCTCCTCGTAGGCCGGGAAGGGGCCGGGGGCGACCCGGCGGTGTGGCAGCGCGCGGTGGAGATCGGCGCCGAGGAGGTGCTGCGGCTCCCCGGCGCCGAGGGCCGCCTCGTCGACCGCATCGCCGACGTGGCGGAGGGGGCCGGCCGCAGCGCCCTCGCCGTCGGAGTCATCGGCGGCAGCGGCGGCGCCGGAGCGTCCACCCTCGCCTGCGCCCTGGCCGTCCGCGCCGCGCGGGCCGGGGAGCGGACAGTCCTGATCGACGGAGACCCCCTCGGCGGCGGACTGGACGTCCTGCTCGGCGGCGAGAGCGCCGCAGGCCTGCGCTGGCCCGACCTCGCGGGCTCCCGCGGCCGGGTCGGCGCCGGAGCCCTGGAGGAGTCACTGCCCGAACTGCACGCGCTGCGCGTGCTCAGCTGGGACCGCGGGGAGCGGGTGGCGGTGCCCCCGGCCGCAGTGCGCTCGGTCGTGGCCGCCGCCCGCCGGCGCGGCGGGGTGGTCGTCGTCGACCTGCCGCGCCGCGTCGACGAGGCGGTCGCCGAAGCCCTGGCCCAGCTCGACCTCGTACTGCTGGTCGTCCCCGGCGAACTGCGCGCGGTCGCCGCCGCCGGCCGGGTCGCCGCGGGCGTGCGCATCGCCGCCAGGGACGTGCGCGTGGTCGTGCGAGGCCGCTGCTCCGGCGGGCTCGACGCCGAAGCGGTGGCCGGGCTGCTGGGCGCGCCGCTCGCAGGCGAGGTGCCGGTCGAGGTGGGCCTGCCGGGGCGCGTCGCCGAGGGCGAGCCGCCCGGGGCGCACGGGCGCGGGCCGCTCGCCCGCTTCTGCGACGGCTTCTGGCGGCGGGCCCTGGGGCCCGTACCGGACCGGGAGGTGACGGCATGAGCGCGGTACTCCTGGAGGCGGTGCGCCAGCGGCTTGCCGAAACGGGCGCCGAACCGACCCCGGCCCGGGTGGCGGCGGCCCTGCGGGCCCAGGGCCGGCTCCTCGGAGACGCCGAAGTGCTGGGCGCCGCAGCCCAGTTGCGGTCCGAGCTCGTCGGCGCGGGCCCCCTGGAGGCGCTCCTCGCCGACCCCGCCGTCACCGACGTGCTCGTGGCCGCCCCCGACCGGGTGTGGGTCGACCGGGGCGGCGGGCTCGAACTGACCGCCGTCACCTTCCCCGACGCGGACGCCGTCCGGCGGCTCGCCCAGCGGCTGGCCGCGGTGGCGGGGCGGCGGCTCGACGACGCCCGCCCGTGGGTCGACGCCCGCATGCCCGACGGCACCCGGCTGCACGCGGTGCTGCCCCCGGTCGCCGTCGGCTCCGCCTGCCTCTCCCTGCGTGTGGTCCGGCCGAGGGCCTTCACCCTGGACGAGCTCGTCGAGGCGGGGACCCTGCCGCCCGGCGGACACCACCTCTTCCGGGACGTCATCGGCGCGCGGCTGTCCTTCCTGGTCTCCGGCGGGACCGGAACCGGGAAGACCACCCTGCTCAGCGCCCTGCTCGGGCTCGCCGGCCCGGGGGAGCGGATCGTCCTCGCCGAGGACTCGGCCGAGCTGCGCCCCGACCATCCGCACGTGGTGCGGTTGGAGACGCGGCCCGCCAACCAGGAGGGGGCCGGGCTCGTCACCCTGGCCGACCTGGTCCGGCAGGCGCTGCGGATGAGGCCGGACCGGCTCGTCGTCGGCGAGGTGAGGGGCGCCGAAGTAGCCGACCTGCTGGCGGCCCTGAACACCGGTCACGAGGGGGGCTGCGGAACTGTCCACGCCAACGCGGCGGTGCACGTCCCGGCCCGGCTCGAAGCGCTCGGGACAGCCGCCGGCCTCGACCGGGCCGCTCTGCACAGCCAGTTGGCGGCCGCCCTCACGCTCGTGGTCCACCTGGTCAGGGACCGGGCCGGGCGGCGCCGGGTGGCGGAGGTGCACGTACTGGAGCGGGACGCCGCCGGTCTGGTCGTCACGGTGCCCGCGCTGCGCTGGTCCTCCCGCGGCTTCGTGCGGGAGCAGGGCTGGGAGCGGCTGCGGCCGCTGCTGGGCGGTGCGCGGTGAGCGCCGCGGCTGCGGCGCCCGTGCCGGTGTTCGCCGGAGTCCTCTGCGCGGCTGCGGCCGCCTGGACGCTGGCCGGCGGGGAGCGGGCGGCCCGCCGGGCCCGGATCGTTGTGGCCGGGGGCGGCGCCGAGCCGCGCGGGCCGGGGCGCGGGCAGGTGTGGGCAGCCGCGGTCCGGGTGCGGGCCCAGAGCCGGCGGGAGTGGGTCGGCCTCGGCGCCGGGCTGGTGCTCGCGCTGCTCGGCGCGTCGGTGATCCCGCTGGCGGCGGGCGCTGCGTCGGTGCCGCTGCTGCGGCGCTGGCTGCGCGCGCGGCAGCGGCAGCGGGAGCGGTCCGCGCGCCGGGCCGGGGTCATCGCCCTGTGCGGGGCGGCCGTGGGGGAGCTGAGGGCCGGAGCCCAGCCGGGCCAGGCGCTCACCGCGGCCCTGCGCCGGTCGGCCGTCGGCCCCGGGGCGCCCGGGCCGGCGGAGACGGCGGTGCTGGCGGCAGCCGCGTTCGGCGGGGACGTGCCGGCGGCGCTGCGGGAGGCGGCCCGGGAGCCGGGAGCGGAGGGGCTGGTCGGCATGGCGGCCTGCTGGCAGATCTCGGTGGACGGCGGTGCGGGCCTCGCCGCCGGACTGGACCGGTTGGAGGGTGCCCTGCGCGCCGAGCGGGACCGGCAGGAGTCGCTGCGGGCCCAGCTGGCCGGAGCCAGGTCGACGACTGCCGTGCTCGCCCTGTTGCCGCTCGTCGGGCTGCTGATCGGCTCGGGACTGGGCGCGGACCCTCTGGGGGTGCTGCTGCACACCCCCGTCGGCTGGGGCTGTCTGGTCGCGGGGAGCCTGCTGGAGGGGCTGGGGCTGCTGTGGTGCAGCCGCATTGTGCGGGAGGCGGAGCGGTGACCGGCGCGCTGGCCGTCCACAGGCTGGGGACAGTGCTCTGCCTCGCGGCGGCCGTGCTGTGTGCGGCCGCAGCGGTCGCCTTGCGGCTGCGGACGCGGGCCGCCCGGCGCAGAACGGCCTCCGTGCTGGCGCTGCCGCCGGTCCGGCGGCGGACCGCCCCCGGACCGCGGGTGCGGAGCGCCGCTGGCGAGTGGGCGGTCCCGGCGGCGGTGCTGGCCGCGGTGTGGCTGCTCGTCGGCGGCCCGGTCGGGGCTCCGGCGGGGTGCGTGGCGGCCCTCGCGGTGCGGCGGCTGCGGCGCCGGACCCGCCCGGATCCGGCCGGGGCGGCGGATCCGCGGGAGGCGGAGCGCAGGCTGCCGTTCGCCGCGGACCTGCTGGCGGCCTGCCTGGCGGCCGGAGCCGGGCCGGTGCAGGCCGCGGAAGCGGTCGGGGAGTCGCTCGGGGGGCCCGTCGGCGACGGGCTTGCCCTGGCCGGTGCGGAGGTCCGGCTCGGTGGCGAACCGGGTGCCGCGTGGGGGAGGTTGGCCCGGATACCCGGTGCGGCTCCGCTCGCACAGTGCCTGGAGCGGGCCGCCCGCACGGGTGCGCCGGCCGCCGAGCAGGCCGCCCGCCTGGCGGGCGCGCTGCGCGAGGAGCGGGCCCGGTCGGCGCAGGCCCGGGCGCAGCGCGCGGCGGTCCTCGTCACGGCGCCCGTGGGGCTGTGCTTCCTCCCCGCGTTCCTGGCGGTGGGTGTGGCCCCGGTCGTCATCGGAATGGCGACCGGCATGCTCTCCGCCCGCTGAAAAGGAATCAGAAGTGGCGGGTGGGGCGCAAAAGAAGCTGAGAGAACGTCAGTGCATGAATTTGCAGAGGAGGTTGCCATGAGGATGATCTGGTTTCGTGTGCGGGCGGTGATCGGCGGGCGGGCCGGGGACGCCGGGATGTCGACGTCGGAATACGCCATGGGGACGATCGCGGCGTGTGCGTTCGCCGCGGTCCTGTACAAGGTGGTGACGAGCGACGTGGTCTCCACGGCGCTCCAGTCGACCATCGGAAAGGCACTCGATGTGCCTTTCTGAGGAAAGTCCGCGGACTGCTCCGGCCCGGCCGCGCGACGGCGGATTCGCCACCGCGGAGGCGGCTCTGGTGATTCCGGCCCTGGTGCTGTTCGCCGCCCTGCTCGTGTGGGCCCTGATGGCGGCGGCCGCGCAGATCCGCTGCGTGGACGCGGCCCGGGTCGGTGCCCGGGCCGCGGCCCGCTCGGAGCCGGGGCAGGACGCGGCCGCGGCAGCCCGGTCGGCCGCCCCGGCCGGGGCCGAGGTGGTGATCGAACGCAAGGGCGACCTGTGGCACGTTCGGGTGGAGGCGCCTGCGCCGGGGCCGGCCGGGCTGCAGGTGCGGCTCGGGGCCCGGGCGACGGCCCTGGCCGAGGACAGCGTGGGGCCGCCGCCATGAGGGGCGACCGGGGTTCGGCGACCGTGTGGGCGGCCCTCGTGGCCACCGCCCTGGGGGCGGTGTTCGGCGGTGTGCTGCTGCTCGGCCAGGCGGTGGCCGCCCGCCACCGCGCGGCGGCGGCCGCCGACCTGGGGGCGCTCGCCGCGGCCGCCACCTGGGCCCGCGGCCCCGAGGCCGCGTGCGCCGCCGCCCGGCGTGTGGCGGCGGCGCAGGGCGCCTCCGTCGCCGCCTGCCTCCTCCACGGGGAGGTGGCCGAGGTTGCGGCCCGCCCCGCCGCGGGCCCCTTCACCCCGGTGATCACGGCCCGCGCGGGCCCGTCCTCGGCCGAGGACGCACCGCCTCCGGCCGCGGAGGAGCCGCACGGCTCAGGGGGCGGGCGGCTGCGGGTCGGTCCCGGGGGCGTCCGGGGCGTGGGCGAGGAGGCGGGTCAGGAGGCGGATCGCGCCCCGCTTGTGGAGCGGGTCGTTGCCATTGCCGCACTTCGGGGACTGGATGCAGGAGGGGCACCCCGCCTCGCACTCGCAGGCGGCGATCGCGTCGCGGGTCGCCGTCAGCCAGGCGCGGGCCGTGTGGAAGGCCCGCTCCGCGAAGCCGGCTCCGCCGGGGTGGCCGTCGTAGACGAAGACGGTCGGCAGCAGGGTGTCCGGGTGCAGGGGGACGGAGACGCCGCCGATGTCCCAGCGGTCGCAGGTCGCGAACAGCGGCAGCAGGCCGATGGAGGCGTGCTCGGCGGCGTGCAGGGCCCCGCCGAGGATCTCCGGGGTGATCCCCGCCTCGTCCAGCTGGTCCTCGGTGACCGTCCACCACACGGCGCGGGTGCGCAGGGTGCGCGGCGGCAGGTCCAGCTTGGCCTCGCCGAGGACCTCGCCGGTGATCAGCTTGCGGCGCAGGTAGGACACCACCTGGTTGGTCACCTCCACCGAGCCGTAGCAGAGCCGGGCGTCCCCCCAGGGGATCTCGGCGTCGGTCTCCAGCACGGAGACGGCGGTGGTGTCGCGGGCGGTCGTCGAGAAGGGCGGGCTGGCCTCCTCGACGAGGGCGACGGAGTCCTCCAGGTCGAGGTGCCGCACCAGGTAGGTGCGGCCCTGGTGGAGGTGGACGGCGCCGTCGTGGACGGCGGTGTGGGCGGCCGACTCGTCCACCGTCCCCAGCAGCCGCCCCGTGCCGGCCTCCACGATCTGCACCGGGCGGCCGCCCCCGCCCCGGATGTCCGCCAGGTCCGCGGCCCGCTCCCGGCGCGTCCAGTGCCAGGCCGTGGCCCGCCGGCGCAGCAGCTTCGCCGCCTCCAGCTGCGGTACGAGCTCCCGGGCGGCCGGGCCGAACAGCGGCAGGTCCGCCTCCGTCAGAGGGGCCTCCGCGGCGGCCGCACACAGGTGCGGGGCCAGGACGTACGGGTTGTCCGGGTCCAGGACGGTTGCCTCCACCGGCCGGCGGAACAGCGCCTCCGGATGGTGCACGAGGTAGGTGTCGAGCGGGTCGTCGCGGGCGATCAGCACGGCCAGGGCGCCCTGGCCGGAGCGGCCGGCCCGGCCCGCCTGCTGCCACAGCGACGCCCGGGTCCCCGGATAGCCGGTGATCAGGACCGCGTCGAGCCCGGACACGTCCACGCCCAGCTCCAGCGCCGTCGTCGCGGCCAGTCCCAGCAGCTCGCCGGAGTGCAGGGCCGCCTCCAGGGCCCGCCGCTCCTCCGGCAGGTAGCCGCCGCGGTAGGCGGCGACCCGCCCCGGCAGCGACCGGTCCACCTCGGCGAGCTTCTCCTGGGCGATCACCGAGATCAGCTCTGCGCCCCGCCGCGAGCGGACGAACGCGACCGTCCGGACCCCCTGCACGACGAGGTCGGTCAGCAGGTCGGCGGTCTCGGCCGTGGCCGTGCGCCGCACCGGGGCCCCCCGCTCGCCCCGCAGGTCGGTCAGCGGCGGCTCCCACAGGGCGAAGACCACCTCGCCCCGCGGGGAGGCGTCGTCGGCGACCTCGCGGACCGGCAGGCCCGTCAGGCGGGAGGCGGCGGCCGCCGGGTCGCTCGCGGTGGCGGACGCCAGCAGGAACACCGGGTCGGCGCCGTAGCGCGCGCACAGCCGCCGCAGCCGGCGCAGCACCTGCGCCACGTGCGAGCCGAAGACGCCCCGGTAGGTGTGGCACTCGTCGACGACGACGTAGCGCAAGGCACGCAGGAAGGAGGACCAGCGGGCGTGGGCCGGCAGGATCCCGCGGTGCAGCATGTCGGGGTTGGTCAGGACGTAGTTCGCGTACTGGCGCACCCATTCGCGTTCTTCCACCGGCGTGTCGCCGTCGTACACGGCGGGGCGGACCGAGGTGCCGAGCGGCGCCGCCAGTTCGCGCACGGCGCGCCGCTGGTCGGCGGCGAGCGCCTTCGTCGGGGCCAGGTACAGGGCGGTCGCGCCCCGCCCGTTCGGAGCCTCGGAGCCGTCCGCGAGGGCGGACAGCACCGGCGCCAGGTAGGCCAGCGACTTCCCGGAGGCCGTTCCGGTGGCGACCACCACGGATTCGCCGTCCAGGGCGTGCTCAGCGGCCGCCGCCTGGTGCGCCCAGGGGTGCTCGACACCCGCGGAGCGGATCGCGGCCACGACATCCGTCCGGATGCGGTCGGGCCACACTGCATGACGGCCCTCCCGAGGGGGCAAGTGCTCCGTATGAGTGATGCGTGCAGCCCTCTCCGGCCCCCGTGACAGGCGGTCCAGGACCGTGCCGGGAGCGGGTTTCGGGTCCCCGGGCGCCCTATGGCGGCCGGGGCGGTGAGTATTGGCCATTGGAACCGAGTGTGTCACCGGCGTGCAGGACAATGGACGGAAGGCGTCGTGCGCGCCTGCCGGTAAGTGGTTGAATGCCATCGCGGCAGCCAATCTCTCCCCCGCCCGCGGGTGGGGGAGGCCCCTGGGGGGCGCCGCTCGATAGCAAGGTGCTGGAGGATCCGTGGACCTGTCCCTGTCGACTCGCACTGTCGGCGACCGTACGGTCGTGGAGGTCGGTGGCGAGATTGATGTGTATACCGCGCCCAAGCTGCGCGAGCAGTTGGTCGAGTTGGTGAACGACGGCAGCTACCACCTGGTTGTCGACATGGAGCGGGTGGACTTCCTCGACTCCACCGGCCTCGGTGTGCTCGTGGGCGGCCTCAAGCGCGTCCGCGCGCACGAAGGCTCGCTGCGGCTGGTCTGCAACCAGGAGCGCATCCTGAAGATCTTCCGCATCACGGGCCTGACCAAGGTGTTCCCGATCCACACGACGGTGGAGGACGCCGTCGCCGCCACCGACTGACGTCCGTCCCCGCCCCGGGCGCGGCCGTACGCCGGCCCGGGCAGCGGGGGCGCCGGAGAGGAGCGGGGGCGCGGGCCGCATGCGGTCCGGGCCTCTGCAAGGCACGCCCAGTCCGAGGGGGACGCAATGGCCACCGTTGAACTCCGCTTCAGCGCCCAGCCCGAGCACGTCCGCACGGCCCGCCTGGTCGCGGCCGCCGTGGCGCGGCGGGTCGGCGTGGACGAAGCCGTGCTCGACGAGGTCCGCCTCGCCGTGGGCGAAGCCTGCTCACGCGCCGTCGGACTGCACCTCAGCAACGGGCTCACCGCGCCCGTCCGGGTGGTGCTCACCGAGGAGGAGAAGTCGTTCTCCATCGAGGTCGGCGACGAGGTGCCCGGCCCGTCCGGCGGGACCGTGCCGGGTCTGCAGGCGGCCCTCGACCCGGACGGCGACGCGGAGGACGAGATGGGGCTCGCCGTGATCAGCGGTCTCGTCGACGACGTCGAGGTGATCAGCGGCGAGGCCGGCGGCACCATCCGCATGAGCTGGCCCGTCTCGGGGACGGGCGAGGGCGAACTGCCTTAGCCGGTACTCCCTGAATATTTTTGGATCTTATTGAAGGCCCTGCCGAGCAGGGCCTTTTCTCGTTCCCGGACCGGTATTCCGGATCAATGACCAGGCGTCAATGCCTTTGCCCCATTACTTCTTTCGGGGGTAATGGAGTGACGCAATCTATTGGTGGGGTGCAAGAGCAGGCCAATTCCGTTTCCCGTGCACTGTTTTGATGCGGAAGAGGTCCCTACAATCCGTCCACATCTTGAGCTCATCACGTCAAGGAGGACGAATGACGGGGCTCTTCACCCCCAACGCGCCGGACGGCACCGCCGATCTGGCAGCCGCAGTACTCACCGAGGACAACCGGCTCATCGTCATGGTGATCGCGGCCGTCGCAATTGCCGCACTCGTCGTCGCGCAGGTCCTGGTCCGCCAGGTACTTTCCGCCGACGAGGGAACCGACAGCATGAAAAAGATCGCCGCGGCGGTCCAGGAAGGCGCGAACGCCTACCTCGGCCGGCAGCTGCGCACCCTCGGGATCTTCGCCGTCGTCGTGTTCTTCCTGCTCTTCCTGCTGCCCGCCGACGACTGGGGCCAGCGGGCGGGCCGCTCCGCCTTCTTCCTCGTCGGCGCCCTCTTCTCGGCGGCCACCGGCTACATCGGCATGCGCCTTGCCGTCCGGGCCAACGTCCGCGTCGCCGCCGCCGCGCGCGAGGCCACCCCGGCCGAGGGCGAGCCCGCCAAGGACCTGACCGAGGTCTCCCACCGGGCGATGCGGATCGCCTTCCGCACCGGCGGCGTCGTCGGCATGTTCACCGTCGGCCTCGGCCTGCTCGGCGCCTCCTGCGTCGTCCTGGTCTACGCCGCCGACGCCCCCAAGGTCCTGGAGGGCTTCGGCCTCGGCGCCGCCCTGATCGCGATGTTCATGCGTGTCGGCGGCGGCATCTTCACCAAGGCCGCCGACGTCGGCGCCGACCTGGTCGGCAAGGTCGAGCAGGGCATTCCGGAGGACGACCCGCGCAATGCCGCGACCATCGCCGACAACGTGGGCGACAACGTCGGCGACTGCGCGGGCATGGCCGCCGACCTCTTCGAGTCCTACGCCGTCACCCTCGTGGCCGCGCTCATCCTCGGCAAGGCCGCCTTCGGCGACCTCGGCCTCGCCTTCCCGCTCATCGTCCCCGCCATCGGCGTCGTCACCGCGATGATCGGCATCTTCGCCGTCTCACCGCGCCGCTCCGACCGCAGCGGCATGACCGCCATCAACCGCGGCTTCTTCATCTCCGCCGCGATCTCCCTGGCCCTGGTCGCCGCCGCCGTGTACGCGTACCTGCCGTCCTCGTACAAGGACCTCGTCGGCGTCGAGAACGCGGCGATCACCAACCACCCCGGCGACCCCCGGATCCTCGCCCTGGTCGCCGTCGCCATCGGCATCGTCCTGGCCGCCCTGATCCAGCAGCTCACCGGCTACTTCACCGAGACCACCCGGCGCCCCGTCCGCGACATCGGCAAGTCCGCCCTCACCGGGCCGGCCACCGTCGTCCTCGCGGGCATCTCCGTCGGCCTGGAGTCCGCCGTCTACACGGCCCTCCTGATCGGCCTCGGCGTCTACGGCGCGTTCCTGCTCGGCGGCACCTCCATCATGCTCGCGCTCTTCGCGGTGGCCCTGGCCGGCACCGGCCTGCTCACCACCGTCGGCGTGATCGTCGCCATGGACACCTTCGGCCCGGTCTCCGACAACGCCCAGGGCATCGCCGAGATGTCCGGCGACGTCGAGGGCGCCGGAGCCCAGGTCCTGACCGACCTCGACGCGGTCGGCAACACCACCAAGGCCATCACCAAGGGCATCGCCATCGCCACCGCCGTGCTCGCCGCGGCCGCGCTGTTCGGCTCGTACAACGACGCCATCTCCACCGCGGTGAGGGAAGTCGGGGCGAAGGCCGGGGAGATGAACCTCAGCCTCGACATCGCCCAGCCCAACAACCTCGTCGGCCTCGTCCTCGGCGCCGCCGTGGTCTTCCTCTTCTCCGGCCTCGCCATCAACGCCGTGTCCCGCTCCGCCGGCTCCGTCGTCTACGAGGTGCGCCGCCAGTTCCGCGAGCACCCCGGGATCATGGACTACACGGAGAAGCCCGAGTACGGGCGCGTCGTCGACATCTGCACCAAGGACGCGCTGCGCGAGCTCGCCACGCCCGGCCTGCTCGCCGTCATGGCGCCCATCGCGGTCGGCTTCGTCCTCGGCGTCGGCGCGCTCGGCGCGTTCCTGGCGGGGGCCATCGGCTGCGGCACCCTGATGGCGGTGTTCCTCGCGAACTCCGGCGGGGCCTGGGACAACGCGAAGAAGCTCGTCGAGGACGGCCACCACGGCGGCAAGGGCAGCGACGCCCACGCCGCGACCGTCATCGGCGACACCGTCGGCGACCCGTTCAAGGACACCGCCGGCCCGGCCATCAACCCGCTGCTGAAGGTGATGAACCTGGTGGCGCTCCTGATCGCGCCGGCCGTCGTGCAGTTCAGCTACGGCCCCGACACCAGCCCGACCGTCCGGGCGATCGTCGCGGCCGTCGCCATCACCGTCATCGTCGCCGCGGTCTACGTATCCAAGCGGCGCGACATCGCCGTCGGCGAAGGCGGCGACGGGGCCGCGGCCGAACGGGTGGCCAAGCCATCCGACCCCGCGGTGGTCTCCTGACCCGGAGGGCCCCCTCGGCGGCCCGGCACGGAGGCGGACGGGCGGCGCGTACAGGCGCGCCGCCCGTCCGCCTTTCCGCGACGTGCGACAGCGGCCGTGTATCTTCCCCGCGGAGAGCCTCCTCGAAGGGACCGATCCGGTGAACAAGAAGCTTGCGGCCGCGGTGTCCGGCTGTGCGGCGCTGGTGCTCGTGCTGTCCGGCTGCGGCGACGACGGCGACGAGAAGGCCAACGCCTGGGCCAAGAAGGTCTGCGACGTCTGGGAGCCGCACCTGGACAAGGTCGAGAAGGCGAACGCTGAGATGAAGCGCGTCTCGTCACAGGACAGCAAGTCCGACGAGGTCCAGAAGGTCGACTCCGCCGCCTTCCAGACGCAGGCCGACGCGTACACGGCGATGGCCAAGGCCCTGCGCGATGCCGGGGTCCCGCCCGTCAAGGACGGGCAGTCCACGCTCGACGCGTCGGCCGGCGGCTTCGAGTCGGCGGCCAAGGGCTACGCGGACGTGAAGACGAAGATCGACGCGCTGGACGCGAAGGACCCGGCGAAGTTCGCCGACGGCCTCGAAGCGCTCAGCGCCGACATCGAGGCGGCGAACCAGGGCAGCAAGAACGCCTTCAACGAGCTCAACGCGAGCGGCATGGCGAAGGCGTTGAACGCGCAGAAGGGCTGCAAGGTCGCGGCCCCCGCGCCGACGGGCTGATCCACAGGGCCGCCGGACCGCCGGGCAGCCCGCCCGGCGGACCCCGCCGCCCCGCCGCCCGGCCGCGTGCCGCACGGAACGGCGGCGCCGGCCGACACAATGGACGCGTGAGTACCTCCAGCCTCCCCACGCCCGACCGCGCCGCCGAACTCCGCACCGCGCTGCTCGCCGCCGGCTTCACCGCCGACGGGCTGCTCGACCTGCTCGGCGCCCCCGCCTACGCCGCCCTGGCCCGCAGCGAGACCGTGCCCGCCCTGCGCGCCGCCCGGAGCGCCGGCAGCAGCCCGCTGGCGAGCCTGGTCCGGCTGTTCCTGCTCCGGCAGACCGTGCCGGCCGCAGACGCCGCACGGGCGCTGCCCCTGGAGGCCGCGCTCGCCGACGGCTGGCTGCACCGCGCGGAGGAGGCCGGCGGCGGGGACGCGGTCCGCGCCGCCGTCGACGTCCGCCCGTACGGCGGCCCGAACGGCGAGGACTGGTTCATCGTCTCCGACCTCGGCTGCGCGGTCGGCGGGGCCGGCGGGATCGGCTCGCGCGAGGAGGGCGTCGTCCTCGGCGTCGGCGGCGCCTCCACCACCCTCGCCGGGATCACCGTGCGCACCCCCGTCGGCAGCGCCCTCGACCTCGGGACCGGATCCGGCATCCAGGCGCTGCACGCCGCCGGGCACGCCACCCGCGTCACCGCCACCGACGTCAACCCCCGCGCCCTGGAATTCACCCGGCTGACGCTCGCGCTGTCCGGGGCGCCGGAGGCCGAACTGCTCCTCGGGTCGCTGTTCGAGCCCGTCGGGGATGCCGCGTACGACCTCATCGTGTCCAACCCGCCGTTCGTCATCTCCCCCGGCGCCCGGCTGACGTACCGGGACGGCGGCATGGGCGGCGACGACCTGTGCCGCACGCTCGTCCAGCAGGCCGGCGCGCACCTCAACCCCGGCGGCTACGCGCAGTTCCTCGGCAACTGGCAGCACGTCGAGGGCGAGGACTGGCGCGACCGCGTCCGCTCCTGGGTGCCGCGCGGCTGCGACGCCTGGATCGTCCAGCGCGACGTCCAGGACGTGACCCAGTACGCCGAGCTGTGGCTGCGCGACGCGGGCGACCACCGCACCGCTCCGGACGAGTACGCGCGCCGGTACGAGGAATGGCTCGACGAGTTCGAGGCCCGCAAGACCAAGGCGGTCGGCTTCGGGTGGATCACGCTGCGCCGCAGCGGCGCGCAGGAGCCGTCGATCGTGATCGAGGAGTGGCCCCACCCGGTGGAGCAGCCGCTCGGCGACGCGGTCGCCGCGCACTTCGCCCGCCAGGACTACCTGCGCGACCACGACGACGCGGCCCTGCTGGAGGCCCGCTTCGTCCTGGCCGGCGAGGTCGTGCAGGAGCAGGTCGGGGCGCCCGGCGCGGAGGACCCCGAGCACGTGGTGCTGCGGCAGAACCGCGGCATGCGGCGGGCCACCAAGGTCGACACGGTCGGGGCCGGGTTCGCGGGCGTCTGCGACGGCTCGCTCAGCGCGGGCCGGATCCTCGACGCGATCGCGCAGCTGGTGCAGGAGGATCCGGTGGGGCTGCGGGACCGGACCCCGGAGGCGATCCGGCTGCTCGTCGAACAGGGGTTCCTGGAGCCGGTCGCCGACCACTGAGCCGTCACCGGGGGTTCGCCCGCCGTTCCCCCGCGGCTGGCAGGCTCCCCGGCGGAAGGGCGCACGGCCGCAGGGGCCCCGGGGTACCGGGGGGACGCCGGGGCCCCGGGGCGGCCTTGCGACGATGGGGGGAACGGCATGGAGCGCGGTCCGGCGGTGTTCGCGGCAGCGGTGTTCCTGCTGTACGGGACGGCCCTGCTGGCCTGGACGGGGGCGTGCGTACGCCGCGGTGCGCCGGTCGCCGAGGGCGTGCGCCCCTCGCTCGCCCTCCCGGCGGCTCTGCTCGGCGCGGCGGTGTCGCTGGGCCTCGGGGCGTGGTGCCTCGCACATCTCTGACCCGGGCCGCTCCGCCGGCCGCGGCTCTCGGGGCAAAGCCGGACGTCAGGACGGGTGCGGGGGCGGGGCCAGACGGCCCCCTGGCCACTCGGGCCGGTGATCGGGACGGGTCCGGCGGGGTATCCGGGCGGCAGAAATGGCACTAGTCGGGTTACCGTTCGAGTGGCCGTTGCGGGCTTGTGCCGTTTGACACGGGGGCGGGTTGTACCGTCACACTCCGCAGCGTCGCCGTACTGCGACCGAGTGCCGACCGGAGAGAAGAGCCAAGTTGTCCCCGACTAGCGAGACCGCACAGGGCGGCCGCCGACTCGTCATCGTCGAGTCCCCTGCCAAGGCGAAGACGATCAAGGGCTACCTCGGCCCGGGATACGTCGTCGAGGCGAGCGTCGGGCACATCCGCGACCTCCCGAACGGCGCCGCGGAGGTACCCGAGAAGTACACGGGCGAGGTGCGCCGCCTCGGCGTGGACGTCGAGCACGACTTCCAGCCGATCTACGTCGTCAACGCCGACAAGAAGGCCCAGGTCAGGAAGCTCAAGGAGCTGCTGGCCGAATCCGACGAGCTCTTCCTGGCCACCGATGAGGACCGCGAGGGCGAGGCCATCGCGTGGCACCTCCAGGAGGTCCTCAAGCCCAAGGTCCCCGTCCACCGCATGGTCTTCCACGAGATCACCAAGGACGCGATCCGCGACGCCGTCGCCAACCCGCGCGAGCTGAACCAGCGCATGGTCGACGCCCAGGAGACCCGCCGCATCCTCGACCGGCTCTACGGCTACGAGGTCTCCCCGGTGCTGTGGAAGAAGGTCATGCCGAAGCTGTCGGCGGGCCGCGTGCAGTCCGTGGCCACCCGCCTCGTCGTCGAGCGCGAGCGCGAGCGCATCGCCTTCCGCTCCGCCGAGTACTGGGACCTGACCGGCACCTTCTCGACCGGCCGGGCCGGCGACCCGTCCGACCCGTCCACCCTCGTCGCACGCCTGAACACCGTCGACGGCAAGCGCGTCGCCCAGGGCCGCGACTTCGGTGCGAACGGACAGCTGAAGAACCCCGAGGTGCTCCACCTCGACGAGGCGAACGCGCGCGCCCTGGCCGCCGCCCTCGCGGACAGCTCCTTCGCGGTCCGCTCGGTCGAGTCCAAGCCGTACCGCCGCTCCCCGTACGCCCCGTTCCGTACGACGACGCTCCAGCAGGAGGCCTCGCGCAAGCTCGGCTTCGGGGCGAAGGCGACCATGCAGGTGGCGCAGAAGCTGTACGAGAACGGCTTCATCACCTACATGCGAACCGACTCCACGACGCTGTCCGACACGGCCGTGGCCGCGGCCCGGGCGCAGGTCACGCAGCTGTACGGGGCCGACTACCTGCCGGAGAAGGCGCGCGTCTACGCGGGCAAGGTCAAGAACGCGCAGGAGGCGCACGAGGCGATCCGCCCCTCGGGTGATCGTTTCCGCACGCCTGCCGAGACCGGTCTGACCGGCGACCAGTTCCGGCTCTACGAGCTGATCTGGAAGCGGACCGTCGCCTCCCAGATGAAGGACGCGACCGGCAACTCGGTCACCGTCAGGATCGGCGGCACGGCCCGCGACGGCCGGGACGCCGAGTTCACCGCCTCCGGCAAGACCATCACCTTCCACGGCTTCATGAAGGCGTACGTCGAGGGCGCGGACGACCCGAACGCCGAGCTCGACGACCGCGAGCGGCGCCTGCCGCAGGTCGCCGAGGGCGACGCGCTCGCCGCCGACGAGATCACCGCGGACGGCCACGCCACCAAGCCGCCGGCCCGCTACACCGAGGCCTCGCTGGTCAAGGAGCTCGAGGAGCGCGAGATCGGCCGCCCGTCGACGTACGCGTCGATCATCGGCACGATCCTCGACCGCGGCTACGTCTTCAAGAAGGGCACGGCCCTCGTGCCGTCCTTCCTGTCGTTCGCCGTGGTCAACCTGCTGGAGAAGCACTTCGGCCGGCTCGTCGACTACGACTTCACCGCCAAGATGGAGGACGACCTCGACCGCATCGCCCGCGGCGAGGCCCAGGCCGTGCCGTGGCTCAAGCGCTTCTACTTCGGCTCCGAGGAGGCCTCGGGCATCGTGCCCGCCGACGGCGACCACCTCGGCGGCCTGAAGGAGCTCGTCACCGACCTCGGCGCGATCGACGCCCGGGAGATCTCCTCCTTCCCGGTCGGCGAGGGCATCGTGCTGCGCGTCGGCCGCTACGGGCCGTACGTGGAGCGCGGCGAGAAGGACGCCGAGGGCCACCAGCGGGCCGACGTGCCCGACGACCTCGCCCCGGACGAGCTGACGGTCGCCTACGCGGAGGAGCTCTTCGCCAAGCCGAGCGGAGAGTTCCAGCTGGGCGCCGACCCGGTCAGCGGCAACCAGATCGTCGCCAAGGACGGCCGGTACGGGCCGTACGTGACCGAGGTCCTGCCCGAGGGCACCCCCAAGACCGGCAAGAACGCGGTCAAGCCGCGCACCGCCTCGCTGTTCAAGTCGATGTCCCTGGACACGGTCACCCTCGACGACGCGCTGAAGCTGATGTCGCTGCCGCGCGTCGTGGGCACCGATGCCGAGGGCGTGGAGATCACCGCCCAGAACGGCCGGTACGGCCCGTACCTGAAGAAGGGGACGGACTCGCGGTCGCTGGAGTCGGAGGAGCAGCTCTTCACGATCACGCTCGACGAGGCGCTGGCGATCTACGCCCAGCCCAAGGTCCGCGGGCGGGCGGCGGCCAAGCCCCCGCTGAAGGAGCTGGGCACCGACCCCGTCAGCGAGCGGCCGGTCGTCGTCAAGGACGGCCGCTTCGGCCCGTACGTGACGGACGGCGAGACGAACGCGACGCTGCGGCGCGACGACGACGTGGAGACGATCACGCCCGAGCGCGGCTACGAGCTGCTCGCCGAGAAGCGGGCGAAGGGGCCGGCGAAGAAGACGGCCAAGAAGGCGACGGCCGCGAAGAAGGCCCCGGCGAAGAAGGCGACGGCCGCGAAGAAGACCGCCGCCAAGAAGACCTCGGCGGCCAAGACGACGACGGCGAAGAAGACGGCTGCGAAGAAGACGGCCACCGCGAAGGCCGCGGCTGCGAAGACGACGGCAGCGGCGGCCCCGGCCGAGGAGTAGGCGGGACCTCGGGACCTCAGGATCTCAGAACCTCAGGACCTCAGGGTCCGGCGGGGCGGTACCGGCGCGAGCGCGCGGGGTACCGTCCCGCCGCGCGTCCGGGCCCGGCCGGGAGCCGGCCCTGCAGGCGGTGCAGGAGGGTTCGGAGGGGCGCGGGGCGGGGGCCGCCGGGGTTGTCCACAGGCCTCCGCAGCCGTCCGGCGCAGCGGATAGGCTGGGCGGATGACGCGAGCCGAGCAGCCGACTGGCGTGACCGCCCCCGTGAACCCCTCCTACGACGAAGCCCTCGCCGCGGACTCCCGCGAGCGGGCGGTGCGCGCCCTGCTGCGCACACCCCGGCTGCGGCGGCTGTGGAGCGCCCAGCTCGTGAGCGGCATCGGCGACGCCCTCGCCCTGCTGGTCCTGGTGCTGCTGGCCTTCCAGACCGGCGTCTCCCAGGAGGTGTTCGGCGGCGGCTACCGCGGCTGGGCCCTGACCATCGCGGCCGTCTTCGGCGTCCGCATCGCCGCGACCCTGCTCTTCGGCGCCGTCCTGCTCGGCCCGCTCGCGGGGCTCATCGCCCCCGGCGGCAAGCTCGACCGCCGCTGGACCATGATCGCGGCCGACGGGATCCGGATCGGGCTGTTCGTCGTCGCCCCGCTGTGGCTCGACTGGATCCCGGCGCACGCGCTGACCGCGCTGCTCGCCACCGTCTTCGTCGCCGGCGCCGCCGAGCGGCTGTGGACCACGGCCAAGGACAGCGCCGCCCCCGGCCTGCTGCCCGCCGCGCCGCCCGAGGGCGCCGCCGTACGGCCGCTGCCCGACCACCTGGACGCGCTGCGCCGGCTCACCCTGCGCACCTCGTTCGCCGCGATGCCCGCCGCCGCGGCCGTGCTGCTCGCCGCCACCCTGATCGGCAAGGCGCTCGCCCTCGGCGTGGACTGGCTCGCCGCGAACCAGGCCGCCCTCGGCTCGTACGTGGCGGCCGGACTGTTCGCCGCGTCCCTGTCGCTGCTCGTCCCGCTGGTCCTGCCCGAGAGCCGGACCCCGCGGCCGCGCTCGCCGCTGGAAGGGCTGCGCGCCCCCAAGGCGGGGGACCGGCCCGACAAGGGGCGTACCGGTTCCATCCCGCTGTTCGTCCTGGCCTGCGCGGCCGTCGCCGGAGCCGTGTCCGGTGCCGCGGCCGTCGCCGTGCTCCACGCGTACGACCTCGGCGGCGGTCCCGCCACCTTCGCGCTGCTCGTCCTGGCCCTGCTCGGCGGCACCGCCGCCGGCATCCGCGCCACCCAGGCCGGGAAGGTGCTGCCCGCCCTGTCCCGGCGCCGCCTGCTGGCCCTCGCCACGGCGGTCGCGGGCGCCGCGCTGCTGCTGAGCGGCCTGGTGCCCGACACCGCGACCGTGCTGCTGCTGTCGCTGCTCGCCGGCACCGCCGCAGGCGTCGCCGCGAACACCGGGCACACCCTGCTGGACCAGGAGACCGAGGAGCTCCGCCGCGGCCGCGTCACCGAGCACCTGCAGGCCGTCGTACGGGTCGCGGTCGGCCTCGGGGCGCTCCTCGCCCCCGTCGTGGCGGCCGGCATCGGCCCCCACCGGCTGACCGCCGGCGAGCTGGTGTTCCGGCACGGCGGCGCGGCGTACACGCTGATGCTCGTCGGCGTCCTGCTCCTGCCGGTCGCCGTGATCGTGCTCGCCAAGGCCGACGACCGGGGCGGCGTACCCCTGCGCCGCGACCTGCGCGACGCGCTGCGCGGCGGGGAGCCGCTCCAGGCCCCGGCCGGCTCCGGGTTCTTCATCGCCCTCGAAGGCGGTGACGGCGCCGGCAAGTCCACCCAGGTCCAGGCCCTGGCCGAGTGGATACGGGGCAAGGGCCACGAGGTCGTCGTGACGCGCGAGCCGGGCGCCACCCCGGTCGGCAAGCGCCTGCGCTCGATCCTGCTCGACGTCTCCTCCGCCGGGCTGTCGAACCGGGCCGAGGCCCTGCTGTACGCCGCCGACCGCGCCGAGCACGTCGACACCGTGGTCCGGCCCGCCCTGGAGCGCGGCGCCGTCGTCATCAGCGACCGCTACATCGACTCCTCCGTGGCCTACCAGGGCGCCGGCCGGGACCTGTCCCCGACCGAGATCGCCCGTATCTCGCGCTGGGCGACCGACGGGCTCGTCCCCCACCTGACCGTGCTGCTCGACGTCTCCCCGGAGACCGCCCGCGAGCGGTTCACCGAAGCCCCCGACCGGCTGGAGTCGGAGCCCGCCGAGTTCCACCAGCGGGTCCGGGCCGGCTTCCTCACCCTGGCCGCGGCCGACCCCGGCCGCTACCTCGTCGTCGACGCCGGGCAGGACCCCGACTCGGTGGCCACCGTCGTACGCCACCGCCTGGACCGGATGCTCCCGCTCTCCGAGGCGGAGGAGGCCGCCCGGGCCGAGGCGCGCCGCAAGGCCGAGGAGGAGGCGCGGCGCCGCGCCGAGGAGGAGGCTGCCCGCAAGGCAGAGGAGGAGCGGCAGCGCGCCGAGGAGGAGGCCCGCCGGGCCCGCGAGGCCGAGGAAGCCCGCCTCCGGGCCGAGGCGGAGCTCGCCGAGGCGCGCCGGATCGCCGAGGAGGCCGCCGCACGCCAGGCCGAGGAGGAGGCGCGCGCCCGCGCCGAGGCCGAACGGCTGCGCGCCGAGGCCGAGGCGAAGGCCCGCGCCGCCGAGCAGGAGCGGCTGCGCCGCGAGGCGGAGGAGGAGGCCCGGCTGCGCGCCGAGGCCGAGGAGCGGCGCCGGGAGAAGCAGCGGCGCGCCGAGGAGGCGCTGTTGAAGGCCGAGGAGGCGCGCCGGCTGGCGGAGGCCCAGGCGGCCGCCGCCGCGGCGGAAGCGGCCCGCAAGGCCGCGGCGGCCCCGCGGGTCTCCATGACCAAGGAGCCGCACCCGGACGACGCGGTGACGGTCGAGACGCCGGTGGTCCGGCCGCCGGTGGAGAAGCGGGTCGTCCGCCCGGACGACGTGACGCAGACGGTGCCGATGCCGAAGGCGGACCCGGCCGGGCCCGCCGCCGACCGGGTCGACCCGGCGGCCGAGACCTCCGTACTGCCGCCTGTGCCGGCCTCCGACCCGGCCGACGAGACGGCTGTCCTGCCGCCCGTACGCCCGGACGCGCCCCGGCCGCGCCCCCAGGCGCACTCGGCGGTCAGGCCCACGGCCCGGCGCCCCGACCGCGACCCGGCGGACCGGGTCCCGCCGGGCATCTTCCGGGACTCCGACGACGACGTGACCCGCGAACTGCCGCTCCTCGACGAAGCGGGCCGGCCGCGCGCCGCACGCCCGTCGTGGGCGCAGGACGCCGCCGGGGACGACGACATGCCGACCCTGGCGGACGAACTGCTCGGCCCGCGCCACGACGACGAAGACGACGAAGACGACGAGAACGGCCGCCGCCGCCACTGACCGGGCAGCACGCAGGCCACGGAGGTGCCCGCGCGCTCGGCCATGCCGGCGCCGGGAGGCGCCCGGGGCACCCGCAGGTGGGGGTGGAGGCGCCCGGCTCCGAACCCGGGACGGCGGCCGGTCCCGGTCGCGGTGCCTGGCCGGCACCGGGCCGGGCAGCCGGCAGGGACCCGGCGTGTGGTCGGGACTGTCGGCGGCTGGCGTCACACTGGAGGGCGCACGCGCCGGGCCGGCGGCGGCCGTGCGGCCGGCATGGCGGATGGCACATGAGCAGTACCTGGAAGGCGGTGGGCGGGATGCCCGTGTGGGACGACCTGGTGGGCCAGGAGCGGGTGCAGGCACAGCTTGCCGCGGCCGCCCGTGACGCCGACGCCCTGGTCACGGCCGTGGAGGCCGGGCAGGAGCCGCCCGCCGCGTCCAAGATGACCCACGCCTGGCTCTTCACCGGCCCGCCCGGCTCAGGCCGGGCCACCGCGGCCCGCGCCTTCGCCGCCGCCCTGCAGTGCACCAGCCCCGACCGGGCCCTCGGCGGCGAGCCCGGCTGCGGCTTCTGCGACGGCTGCCACACCACCATGGTCGGCACGCACGCGGACGTGGAGGTCGTCCGGACCGACCTGCTGTCCATCGGCGTCAAGGAGACCCGCGACCTCGTCCGCCGCGCCCAGCTCTCCCCGGCCGTCGGCCGCTGGCAGGTCATCGTCCTGGAGGACTCCGACCGCCTGACCGAGGGCGCCGCGAACGTCCTCCTGAAGGCCGTGGAGGAGCCCGCTCCGCGGACCGTGTGGCTGCTGTGCGCCCCGTCCCTGGAGGACGTGCTCCCCACGATCCGATCCCGCTGCCGCCACCTGACGCTGCGGACCCCGCCCGTCGCGGCCGTCGCGGACGTGCTCGTGCGGCGCGACGGCATCCCGCCCGACATGGCCGCCTTCGCCGCCCGGGCCACCCAGGGGCACCTCGACCGCGCCCGCAGGCTCGCCCAGGACGAGTCCGCCCGCACCCGGCGCACCTCCGTCCTGAGGCTGCCGCTCCGCGTCGGCGACGTCGGCGGCTGCCTGAAGGCCGCGCAGGAGCTCGTCGACGCCGCCGCAGAGGACGCCAAGCAGCTCGCCGAGGAGGTCGACACGAAGGAGACCGAGGAGCTGAAGGCCGCCCTCGGCGCCGGAGCCGGCACCTCCGGCCGGCTGCCGCGCGGCACGGCCGGCGTGATGAAGGAGCTGGAGGACCGGCAGAAGCGCCGCCGCACCCGCACCCAGCGCGACAGCCTCGACCTCGCCCTGACCGACCTCACCGGCTTCTACCGCGATGTCCTCGCCCTCCAGCTCGGCAGCGCCCTCGCCCTCGCCAACGAGGACCTGCGCCCCGACCTCGAACGGGTCGCCCGGGCCGGCGGCCCCGAGCGCACCCTGCGGCGGATCGAGGCGATCAGCGCCTGCCGCGAGGCCCTCGACCGCAACGTGGCCCCGCTCCTCGCGGTCGAGGCCATGACGATGGCACTCCGCGCGGGCTGACAGCCGCCGTGCCCCGCTGCGGCGGGCCGCCCGCCCGCCGCAGCCGCCGGAGGCCGCCGGGGCCGCCGGAGGCCGCCGGCCCGCCCTGGTCGACCGCGGTTGACCGCTCACCCGTACGAGCGAACCGCCCGGCGGCGGCACGCGAACACCGGGCACCGTCCGGGCGGCCGCCCGGCGCCCACCCGGCCGGGCCGCCCGTCGGCACGTAGTCTCCGAGGATGGACACCAGTCGCCTCCTGCGCACCACCGGCACCGCCCTTGCGGCGGCCGGGCTGCTGCTCTCCGGCTGCACCTCGGACGGCTCGACGGCCTCCCGCGCCTCCGCCTCCGCGGTCCGCGGCACCACCCCGTCCGCACAGCCGACCGCCGTCCCGGCCGCGCTGCGCCCGTACTACGAGCAGAAGCCGGCCTGGCGCGACTGCGGTGTCCCCGGCTTCCAGTGCGCCACGATGAAGGCCCCGCTGGACTACGCACACCCCGAGTCCGGCCAGGACATCGACATCGCCATCGCCCGCCGCCCCGCCACCGGCCCCGGCAAGCGCCTCGGCTCGCTGCTCGTCAACCCGGGCGGACCGGGCGGCTCCGGCATCGGCTACCTCCAGGCCTTCGCCGGCATCGGCTACCCGGCGTCCGTACGCGCCCAGTACGACATGGTGTCCTTCGACCCGCGCGGAGTGGACCGCAGCAGCCCCGTCCAATGCCTGACCGGGCCGGGCATGGACAAGTTCACGCAGGTGGACCAGACCCCCGACGACGAGGCGGAGCGCGCCCGGCTCGTCGCCTCCTTCAAGGAGTTCGCGGCCGCCTGCCGGGAGCGCTCGGAGCGCATCCTGCCGCACGTCTCCACGGTCGACGCCGCCCGCGACATGGACATGCTGCGCGCGGTGCTCGGCGACGAGAAGCTGACGTACGTCGGCGCCTCGTACGGCACCTTCCTCGGCGCCACGTACGCGGACCTCTTCCCCGCCCGGGTCGGCCGGCTCGTCCTGGACGGGGCGATGGACCCCTCCCGCTCCGCGATCGACATGAACCGCGACCAGACCGCCGGCTTCGAGACCGCCTTCCGCTCCTTCGCCCGGGACTGCGCGAAGCAGCCGGACTGCCCGCTCGGCAAGGGAGGGCCGGACGCGGTGGCCGCCCGGCTCGGGGAGTTCTTCACGGCGCTCGACGCGGAGCCGGTGCCCAGCGGCGACCCGGCCCGCCCGCTCGGCGAGTCCCTCGCCACGACGGGCGTGATCGCCGCCCTGTACGACGAGAGCGCCTGGCCGCAGCTGCGCGAGGCGATCGCCGCGGCGCAGGACGGCGACGGCTCGGGCCTCCTCGCCCTCGCCGACACGTACTACGAGCGCGAGCCCGACGGCCGGTACGCGAACCTGATGTACGCGAACGCCGCTGTGAACTGCCTCGACCAGCCGCCCTCCTTCTCCGGCCCCGAAGCCGTCCAGGCGGCCCTCCCGTCGTTCCGCAAGGCGTCCCCGGTGTTCGGCACGGGCCTGGCCTGGGCCGCGTTGAACTGCACGTACTGGCCGGTCAAGGCCACCGGGGCGGCCCGCCCCCTGACGGCGAAGGGCGCCGCGCCGATCGTCGTGGTCGGCACCCTCCGCGACCCGGCGACCCCGTACAAGTGGGCGCAGGCCCTGGCGGGCCAGCTCGACTCGGGCGTCCTCCTCACCTACGACGGCGACGGCCACACGGCATACGGCCGCGGCAGCACGTGCATCGACAACGCGATCAACACGTACCTCCTGGAGGGCAAGCCGCCGCAGAACGGCAAAAAGTGCACGTAAGCCGCGGCGGCGGCCCGCCCCGGAACCCGGTTCGGGGCACCCCTCCCGAGCCTGTAGACTAGGCGCCGCTGCTGATGAGCGAACCCCGCCAGGGGAACACTTGTCTACCGGCGGTGCCGCCTTAGCTCAGTTGGCCAGAGCAACGCACTCGTAATGCGTAGGTCTCGGGTTCGAATCCCGAAGGCGGCTCGGATACAGCCCAGGTCAGATGCTTCTGACCTGGGCTTTTTCTGTGCCTTGGGCCCGATGGGCGCAGGCCGTTCTACCTGCGCCTCCGCGGCCCGGTGTGGTGGGCAGCGGTCGCCGGGGGTGGGGGGCGGGGCTAGCGTGGAAGGGGCTCTGCTTGGGAGGCCGGGATGGTGACACGGTGGCGCAAGGCGGCGGTGGGAGTGGTCGCGGCGGGGCTCGTGGCGGTGCCGCTCGGCGGGGCGCCCGGGTACGCCCTGGAGGCGGGAGCGCCGACTCGTGTTGCGGCGCCCGTGCGGGATGACGGGGATGTCGTCCGGATCACGCCCGCCGTGGCGCAGCAGCTGGATGATGCCGTGCGGAAGGTCATGGTCGACGCCCGGGTGCCCGGGGTGATGGTGGCCGTGTCGGCGCCCGGCAAGGGCGAGTACGTCCGTACGTTCGGTGTTGCCGACAAGGCGACCGGGGCGCCCATGGACACCGGTCTGTACATGCGTATCGGGAGCGAGACCAAGACCTTCACGGTCACCGCGCTGCTGCGGCTCGTCGATGACGGGAAGGTCGGGCTCGACGATCCCATCGGGAAGTACGTCTCCGGTGTTCCGAACGGGGACCGGATCACGTTGCGGCAGCTCGCCGGGATGCGCAGCGGGCTCTTCAACTACTCCGAGGACGAGGGGTTCTTCAAGGCGCTGACCAGTGATCCGCAGCGGCCGTTCACGCCGCAGCAGCTGCTCGCGTACTCGTTCAAGCATCCGGTGCTCTTCGAGCCGGGCGCCAAGTTCGACTACTGCAACACCAACCTGATCCTGCTCGGGCTCGTCATCGAGAAGGTGAGCGGGAGGGGGCTGGGTGACTTCCTTGCAGATGAGGTCGTCAGGCCGGCCGGGTTGAAGCGGACCGCGCTGCCGCCCGGTGCCGCGTGGCCGACGCCGCACGCGCAGGGGTACACCGACCAGACCGCCGACGGGAAGGTCGAGGAGACCGCCGACTGGAACCCGTCGTGGGGGTGGGCTGCCGGAGCCATGTACTCCGACCTCGCCGACCTGCGCAAGTGGGCCCGCGTCGTCGCCACCGGCACGCTGCTGGAGCCGGAGACGCAGAAGGAGCGGCTTGACGTGGATCCGGCGCTGCCCGGGACGGGGTACGGGCTGGGGATCTTCCTCGACCACGGCTGGGTCGGGCACAACGGGTCCCTGCCGGGCTACCAGTCCCTGACCCTGTACCTGCCGGAGGCGCAGGCGACGCTGGTGGTGCTGCTCAACACCGACATCTCCGCCGAGGGGGAGGAGCCGAGCACGTTGTTCGGCGAGGCCATCACGAGGATCGTGTCTCCCGACAACGTCTTCTCGCTGCCCGCTCAGCCCGCCGCCGGGAAGTGATCCTCACTTGGCGTCCGCGTAGCACTCCACGATCGCCGTGGTGAACGGGAAGCGGACCGGAGTGTCGCCGAAGGCGATACGGGCGGCGCGGTCGCCGGCCGCGCGGACCGCCTCCGCGACCGCTTGCGCCTCCTCGGCCGGGCAGTGGACTATCACCTCGTCGTGCTGGAAGAACACCAGCTCCGCCCGCATCCCCGCGGCCGCGATCGACTGCCGCAGCGCTGCCAGCATCAGCAGCGCCCAGTCGGCGGCGCTGCCCTGCACCACGAAGTTGCGGGTGAAGCGGCCGCGGGCCCGGGTGTTCGTCGAGGCGTAGCTCGGAGTCCAGGCGTCGTTCCGGGTGGGAGTCCCGTCCGCGGGAGGGGTGTCCGGCTCCTGCGGGATGCCGGCCTCGCCGTACGGGTCCTCGCCGGCCGGGCCGGAGCGTGCGGGCGGCGGGCAGGTGCGGCCCAGCCAGGTCCGCACGAGGCGGCCCTCCTCGCCGGCCCGCGCCGCCTCGTCCACGTACGCGACCGCCTGCGGGAAGCGGCGGCGCAGCGCAGCCAGGTTCTTCAGGCCGTCGCCGGACGTCTGGCCGTACACGGCGCCCAGTACGGCGATCTTCGCCATCTCCCGGTCGCCTGAGAAGCCCTGGCGGGATACTGCCGTGTACAGGTCCTCCGCGCGGCCCGCCACCGCCATGAACGCCGGATCGCGGGAGATCGCGGCGAGCACCCGCGGCTCCAGCTGGTCGGCGTCCGCGACGACCAGGCGCCAGCCGGGGTCCGCGACGACCGCCCGGCGGATGACCTTGGGGATCTGCAGGGCGCCGCCGCCGTTGGTCACCCAGCGCCCGGTCAGGGTGCCGCCGGGGACGAACTCGGGACGGAAGCGGCCGTCCCTGACCCAGTCCTGGAGCCAGGCCCAGCCGTGCGCGGTGTAGATGCGGTACAGCTTCTTGTACGCGAGGAGCGGCGCGACGGCCGGATGGTCCAGGCCCTCGATCTCCCAGCGGCGGGTCGAGGTCAGGCGGATGCCCGCCTGGGCGAAGGCCTTCGTGACGTCCGCCGGAAGGTCGGGGCGGACGCGGCGGCCGAACGCCGCGGACACGGCGTCCGCCAGCTCGGCCAGGCGGCGGGGCTCCCCGCCGCCTGCGTAGCGCTCGCCCAGCAGGTCCGTGAGCAGGGCGCGGTGGGTGTCCGCCCGCCACGGCATGCCGGCGCGGTGCATCTCCGCCGCGATCAGGAACGCCGCCGACTCCGCGGCCGTCAGCAGGCGCATGCGGTCCGGGTGGGCGGCGGCGCCGTGGCGGCGGGTCTGGTCCTCGTAGACGGCGAGCAGCGCATCGAGGGGAAGGGGCGCGGGCTGCGGATCGAACAGGGAGTCCTGCGCGCCGGGCGCTGCCGCGCGCGCCGGAGGATCGGGCGGTACGGGCGCACCCGTGAGGCGGGCCCATGCGGCCGCGGCCGAGCGGGGCTCGCCGGATCGGCCCTCGTGGCCGAGGAGCAGCAGCTCGGCGACCTCGATGTCGTAGCAGCGGTCGACGCGGAGGCCGGCGGCCAGGAGGCGGGGGTACACGGCCGCCGTGGAGCGCCAGATCCAGCGGGTCCCGGCGGGGGCGGTGCGGACGGCCTCCGCGGGGTCGCGTACGCGGACGGGGGGCGTGGGGGCGGGGGTCAGGGCGGCCGCCTGCCAGTGGCCCTCGGCGTCTTCGGCCAGGGCCCAACGGGGTGCGGGGTCGCTCATGCATGCGAGTGTCCCACCGGGGGCTGACAGCGGGGCTGCGGCTCGGTCCGTGTGCCGCGGCTGCCGCCTGCGGCCGCGGGGCCCGCCCGCGCTGACCGGTGGAGGCGGTCGGGGTGCGGGGGATCGGGGTGCGGGGGCGAGGGCGGCGGCGTGGGAAGGTGGTGGGGTGAAGGGCATTGTTGAGCGGGGCTGTGAGCTGGCGCTTTATGGGCAGGGGGATGCCGGGCTGGATGCCGGGGCCTCGCTGCTGGCTGCCGACGGGCAGCAGTGGGGCGGGGTGGCGCGGGAGCTGCTCGCACGGGGCGAGGGGTACCTGCGGCAGGCCTGGGAGCGGGGGTGGCAGCCCGCGGACGTGATGCGGCTCGTGCGGCGGGACCTTGCCGAGCGGCATCTGCGGATCACCGCCGATCTGGTCGCGGCGGAGGCGCGCCGCTATGCGCGGCTGCCCGAGCGGTGGACCGCCGCCGAGGTGTGGTGGGGCGACGACTCCGGGTACGGGGAGCGGCTTGCCCGGCGGGAGAGGGCGGACCGGTTCTCGCTGGCAACGGCCGTGCTGGAGGTGTTCCGGCTGCTGATCCGGCTTCCGGCGATCGAGCCGGTCGCCCCTGTGCCGGGGGACCCTGCTGCCGATGCCCTCGCGCACGTGCACATCGAGCCGCGCATGCTCGGCCGCATCCGGGCGCTCCTGGCCAAGGCCGAGGCCACCCCGTACCCGGAGGAGGCGGAGGCGCTCAGTGCCAAGGCGCAGGAGCTGATGGCCCGGCACACCGTGGACGAAGCCCTGCTCGCGGCAAGCGGCAAGGCGCCCGTGCAGGCGCCGTCGGCCTGCCGGATCGGGGTGGAGCCGCCGTACGAGGAGGCGAAGGCGGTGCTGCTCGACGCGGTCGCCGGGGCCAACCGGTGCCGGGCGGTGTGGAACAGCGCCTTCGGGTTCTCCACGGTGGTCGGCTTCGAGAGCGACCTGGAGGCGGTGGAGCTGCTGTACACCTCGCTGCTCGTGCAGGGGACGGCCGCCATGACGCGGGCGGAGGCCGGGCAGCGGGCGGGCGGCCGCAAGCGTACGAAGACGTTCCGGCAGTCGTTCCTGCTCGCCTACGCCAGTCGGCTCGGTCAGCGGCTCGCCGAGACGGCGGAGCACACGGCGGGCGGGGCGCCGGACAACCTGCCGGCGCTGGTGGCCCGCGATGTCGCCGTCACCGCCCGGGCCGACGAGATGTTCCCGAAGACCGTCAGCACCCGGCTGCGCGGGGCGACCGACCTTGCCGGGTGGAACGACGGGACGGCCGCCGCAGATCAGGCCAGGGTGGGGGACGGCGCGCGGCGCCGTCCGCTGGCTCCGTAGCCCTCTGTTGCCGCCCCGTCAGCGGAGGGTTTGGTTCCGTTGCCCCTCACCGTGACCGGGGCAGCACCCTCCGCGTGCACGTGCATCTGCCCATGCAGGCGCCCGTGAACACAGCTATGATCCGGTGGAGTTGACATCTGCACTATCGGGGGCTTCCTGTGGACCACGCGTACAACGGGATGGCAGCTGCAGAACTCGACGGGGTGACCTGGCAGAAGAGCAAGCACAGCAACTCGCAGGGCTCCTGCGTGGAGTTCGCGAAACTGCCGGGCGGCGCCGTCGCCGTGCGCAATTCGCGGTTCCCGGACGGACCGGCTCTCGTCTACACGCCGGCCGAGATCGAGGCGCTCCTCCTGGGCGTCAAGGACGGCGAGTTCGACCACCTGATCCACTGAGGGCCGGGCTCGGAAGACTCTGGAACGGTGCCACAGATCCAGCCGTGCACGTGCACTGGCCGGGATCGATCGTTCATGATCGATCCCGGCCGGTGCGCCGTGCGGAACCCCTGCCCCGCCGCGCCGCCGCCTACTCGGGGAGCATGAACAGCGCCCACACGACCTTGCCGGTGAGCCGGCCCGCGAGCGGGTGCCAGCCCCAGCTGTCGCTGTAGGCGTCCACGAGGAACAGTCCGCGCCCCGACTCCAGGTCGCAGTTCTCCTCCGTGTGCTCCGGTTCGAACGTGCCGCCCGGCCGGTCCTCGCTGGGGTCGCGCACCGCGCACACCAGGCGGGAGCTCCACCGCATCAGGTGCAGCCGCACGGCGGCCTCCGGCTCTCCGCTCCCCGCCCCCGGCGGCCGCGGGTCCCCGGGAAGGGCGTGGCGCAGCGCGTTGGTGACGAGCTCGGAGACGACGAGGGCCACGTCGTCGAAGCGCTCGTCGAGGCCCCACTGGGCCAGCGTCGAGCGGGTGAACGTACGGGCCCCGCGCACCGCCTCGAAGCGGGCGGGGAGGGAGCAGGAGGCAGACCCGGACACAGCCGTGGGGTCGACCGGGGGCAGGCCCTGCCGTAACGGCTCGAGCATGGTCGATCCATTCGTCCCCATGCGAGGCACTCCCGGGATTCGCGGACGTGGCGGCGGCTTGCGTCCAGAAAGAACTGCGGGGTGGGTCGGTCCGGCGCCGGCGCGAAGAGCACGCAGGTGCGCGGCACCATCGTTCCGAATGCAGAAGCTGGATGCAAGGGCAGATGCACGTGCACGCGCCGGACCTGTCCCCACCCGTGATGGTTCTTGCTCATTTCTTCCTACGTACACTTACGGACTTCTTCTACGGCAGCCCGGATTCCGTTACAGAACGAGTACGGGCCGATGCGTTTTGGTGGCAGACTGCGAGCCCTGGGGACACGGGGGCCCAGCGATGCAGCACACACGCGCAGACCACGCGTATCCATGGCGATGGGGAGGGCAGGACTAGTGACCGCAGAAGCAGGCGGTTCCGTGGTGCGCCGCATCCTCCTGGGCTCACAGCTCAGGCGACTCCGAGAATCCCGCGGCATCACCCGTGAGGCGGCCGGCTACTCGATCCGCGCATCCGAATCGAAGATCAGCCGCTTGGAGTTGGGAAGGGTGAGCTTCAAGGCAAGGGACGTCGAAGACCTCCTCACGCTCTACGGGGTCACGGACGGCACCGAGCGCGAGTCCCTCCTGGGCCTCGTCCGCGAGGCCAACGCGGCGGGCTGGTGGCACAGCTACGGCGACGTGCTGCCCGGCTGGTTCCAGACCTACATCGGCCTGGAGGGGGCGGCGTCCCTCATCCGCATCTACGAGGTGCAGTTCGTGCACGGCCTCCTCCAGACCGAGGCCTACGCGCACGCCGTCGTCAGCCGCGGCATGCCCGGCGCCGGCAAGGCGGAGATCGAGCGCCGCGTCGCGCTGCGCCTGGAGCGGCAGAAGGTCCTCGTCTCCGAGAACGCCCCCGTCTTCCACGCCGTGCTCGACGAGGCCGCGCTGCGCCGCCCGTACGGCGGCCGGGACGTCATGCGGGGCCAGTTGGAGCACCTGATCGAGGTCTCGCAGCGGCCGAACGTGCAGCTCCAGGTGATGCCGTTCTCCTTCGGCGGCCACTCCGGCGAGAGCGGGGCCTTCACCCTGCTGCGGTTCCCCGAGTCCGACCTCCAGGACATCGTCTATCTGGAACAGCTCACCAGCGCCCTCTACCTGGACAAGGACGAGGAAGTGGCGCAGTACGAGCGGGCGATGGAGCGGCTCCAGGCCGACTGCCCGGACCCCGGCCAGACCCGGGATCTTCTGCGCGGCCTCCTCCAACTGTCTTGATCCGCACGTACTATGACGTCTGATCAGTGCATGACCGAACGGTCTCGGGTGCAGCGCCCGGGTGCGCGCTCGCAGTAAGGGATGGCATGTCCATATTCGAGGACCTGGCTCACCAGTACATCGACGGCACCTGGCTGGCCGGCAACGGCTCCTGGGACATCATCGACGTCAACCCGTACAACGGGGAGAAGCTCGCCGCCATCACCGTGGCCACCGTCGAGCAGGTGGACCAGGCCTACCGGGCCGCCGAGCGCGCGCAGCGCGAGTGGGCCGCCACCAGCCCCTACGCGAGACGCGCCGTCCTGGAGCGGGCCCTGCGGATCACCGAGGAGCGCGAGAAGGAGATCGTCGAGGCGATGATCGACGAGCTCGGCGGGACGCGTCCCAAGGCCGAGTACGAGATCCACCTCGCCAAGGAGTTCATCCGCGAGGCGATGCAGCTCGCCGTACGCCCCGAGGGCCGGATCCTCACCTCGCCCGTCCCGGGCAAGGAGAGCCGCGTCCAGCGCCTCCCCGTCGGCGTCGTCACCGTCATCAGCCCCTTCAACTTCCCCTTCCTCGTCACCATGAAGTCGGCCGCCCCGGCGCTCGCCCTCGGCAACGCCGTCGTCGTCAAGCCCAACCAGAACGCGCCCGTGGTCGGCGGCGGCGTCATCGCCCGCATCTTCGAGGAGGCCGGCCTGCCCGCCGGGCTGCTGAGCGTCCTCGTCACGGACATCGCCGAGATCGGCGACGCCCTCCTGACCCACCCCGTCCCGAAGGTGATCTCCTTCGCCGGCTCCGACCGCGTCGGACGGCACGTCGGCGCTGTCGCCGCCCGCCACTTCAAGCGCACCGTCCTGGAGCTCAGCGGCAACAGCGCCCTCGTCGTCCTCGACGACGCCGACATCGACTACGCCGTCGAGGCGGCCGTCTTCAGCCGCTTCGTCTACCAGGGCCAGGTCTGCATGGCCGCCAACCGGATCCTGGTCGACACCCGCATCGCCGAGGAGTTCACCGACAGGTTCACCGCCCGCGTGCGCGCCCTGCGCACCGGCGACCCCCGCGAGGCCGACACCCACATCGGGCCGCTGATCAACTCCTTCCAGGCGGAGGCCCTCACCGCGCTCGTCGACCGCGCCGTCGCCTCCGGCGCCCGGGCGCTCGTCCGCGGCGCCACGCGCGGCAACCTCGTCGAGCCGACCGTGCTCACGGGCATCCCCGAGGACTCCCCGCTGCTCACGCAGGAGATCTTCGGCCCGGTCGCCCTGCTGATGGTCTTCGACGGCGAGGAGGAGGCCGTCCGCATGGCGAACGCCACCCCGTACGGCCTGAGCGGCGCCGTCCACACGCGTGACGTCGAGCGCGGCATCCGCTTCGCCGAGCGCATCGAGACCGGCATGATCCACGTCAACGACTCGACCATCGGCGACGAGCCGCTGGCCGCGTTCGGCGGGGAGAAGGCCTCCGGCCTGGGCCGGCTGAACGGCGAGTCGACCGTCGAGGCCTTCACCACCCAGAAGTGGATCTCCGTGCAGCACGGCAGGAGCACCTTCCCCCTCTGACCCCCGCCCGCCTTAGACTCGGCGGAGTCGGCGGCGGGCAGCGTTTCGGGGGAGTCCTCACGTGAGCAACATTCCGGAGACGGGGCGGACGCCCCGGGTCCAGAACCGCCTGGTGGTCATCCAGGTGGTCGTCTTCTCGCTGCTGCTCACCCTCGGCGGCCGCCTGTGGTACCTCCAGATCCGCAACGGCGACGAGTACACGGACGAGGCGAAGAACAACCACGTCCAGCAGGTCGTCCAGCCCGCCGTGCGCGGCTCGATCCTCGACGCCCGCGGCGTCCCCCTCGCCGACAACGAGACCCGCATGGTGGTCTCCGCCAGCCGCACCGAGCTGAGCAAGATGAAGGACAGGGGCAAGGAGGTCCTCACCCGCCTCGCGGGCGTCCTCGGCCTGAACCCGGACGACGTCGTCAACAGCGTGCGGCTGTGCGACGCCAAGACCCCCAAGCCGTGCTGGAACGGTTCGCCGTACCAGCCGATCCCGATCACCGACGAGGCGACCACCGAGCAGGTGCTGGAGATAAGGGAGCACGCCGAGCGGTTCCCCGGCATCACGGCCGAGCCGACCGCCGTACGCCGCTACGCCGGCCCCGACGGCGCCAACACCTCCCAGGTCCTCGGCTACCTCTCGCCCGTCACCGACGCCGAGATCGCCAAGGCGAAGAAGACCGACTCGCCCTACCTGCGCTCCGACCAGGTCGGCCGCTCCGGCCTGGAGCGCACGTACGACAAGGAGCTGCGAGGCAAGGCGGGCATCACCCGCTACGAGGTCGACAACCTCGGCCGGGTCATCGGCCTGGCCAAGGCGGACAAGCCCACCCCCGGCTCGAACATCGTCACCTCCATCGACGCCCGCGTGCAGGCGGTCGCCGAGCGCGAGCTGAACAACGCGATGATCGAGGCCCGCAAGGGCTACGACCGCAACACGCACCGCAACTACGAGGCCGACTCCGGCGCCGTCGTCGTCATGGAGGCCAAGACGGGCCGGATCGTCGCCATGGCGTCCAACCCGACCTACGACCCGAACGCCTGGGTCGGCGGCATCTCCGCCAAGGACTACGCGGCCCTCACCGACAAGGACTCCAACTACCCGCTCCTGAACCGGGGGATCCAGAGCGTGGCCGCCCCCGGCTCCATCTTCAAGGTCGTCACCTCGACCGCCGCCGTCAACGCCGGCTACCCCTTCAACGCCCGCTACCCCTGCCCCAGCTCCTACTCGGTCGGCGGGCAGACCTTCACCAACTTCGAGTCCCAGGGATACGGCGACATCACCATCGGCCGCGCCCTGGAGGTCTCCTGCGACACCGTCTACTACTACCTCGCCGACAGGGAGTGGAAGAAGGACGGGGGGATCAACCCGAAGAAGGACCCCGCCGACTGGTTCCTGAAGACGGCCCACCAGTTCGGCCTGGGCAAGCCGACCGGCGTCGACCTGCCCAACGAGGTCGGCGGCCGCGTCCCCGACCGGCAGTGGAAGAAGGACTTCTTCGAGGCCAACAAGGCCGCCTGGTGCCGCGACGGCAAGAAGAACGGCACCTTCGCCGAGCGGATCGCCTACGAGAACTGCCGCCAGGGCAACCAGCTGCGCGAGGGCGACGCGATCAACTACTCCATCGGCCAGGGCGACACCCTCGTCACGCCCCTGCAGATGGCCTCCGTGTACGCGGCCCTCGCCAACGGCGGCACGCTGCACCAGCCCAGCATCGGCAAGGCCGTCGTCAGCGCGGACGGCACCTCCGTCGAGGAAATCGCACCCAAGGAGCGCGGCCGGCTCCCCATGGACGCCAAGCTGCTCAAGGACGTGGACGCCGCCCTGGAGTCGGTCGTCACCTCCGGCAGCGCGGCCTGGCGCTTCGGCGGCTGGCCGCAGAAGCAGATCCCGATGCACGCCAAGACGGGCACCGCCGAGGTGCACGGCAAGCAGACCACCTCCTGGTTCGCCTCGTACACCGAGGACTACGCGATCGTGATGACGATCTCCCAGGGCGGCACCGGCTCGGGCGCCTCCGGACCGGCCGTCCGCAAGATCTACGAGGCGATGTACGGGCTCGACGAGAAGGGCGCCCAGGACCTGTCGAAGGCCCTCCTGCCCAAGCCCATGACGGAGCTTCCCGCGATCCGCCCGGACAACGGATCCTGACGCGCGCGGCCGCCCCCGGCCTCGTCAAATAGGACACGTCCTGACCGCATCGGAGCCTAACGTGGTGGGTGTCAGCAGGACGGCACACGGCACAGAAGGCGGTAGGTCCATGCCCACTTTCGTCACGCCCGAGGCTCACGGCGACGAGCGCGGCGCGCTCCTGTCCTACGTCGAGGCCCAGCGCGCCGGACTCCGCCGCGCGCTCCTCGGCCTGACCGAGGAGCAGGCGGCGAGCCACCCGAGCGCGAGCGGGCTCTCGCTGTCCGGACTGGCCAAGCACAGCGCCGAGGTCGAGTTCAACTGGCTGCGGCTGGCGCAGCAGCAGACCAACGAGCGCCAGCAGAGCGCGGAGAGCTGGGGCGACAGCTTCCGCCTCGTCGGCACCGAGACCATCCCCGAGATCCTCGCCTTCTGGGACGGCGTCACCGCGGAGCTGGAGAAGTTCATCCGCGAGCTGCCCGACCTCGACGCCACCTTCCCCCTGCCGGAGACGCCCTGGTTCCCCAAGGACGCCCGGGTGTCGATGCGGTGGCTGCTGCTGCACCTGGTGGAGGAGTTCGCCCGCCACGCGGGCCACGCCGACATCATCCGGGAGTCCCTGGACGGCGCGACCGCGTTCGAGCTCGTGGCCCGCGCCCGGGCCGAGGACGGCGCGCCCGCCTCCTGACCCGCTCCCGCCCGCCTCCTGACCCGCTCCCCGCCCGGCTCCCGGACGGCCTCCGGCGCGGCCCCGGCCGCGCCGGCTTGCACCTCACGCGGCGTGAGGGGGGAGAGTCGAAGGCGAGAGAAAGGGCGGAAGCCATGAGCTACTCCGTGGGCCAGGTCGCCGCGTTCGCCAAGGTGACGGTGCGCACCCTGCACCACTACGACGAGATCGGCCTGCTCTCGCCGGGCAGCCGCAGCAGTGCGGGGCACCGGCGGTACGACGACGCCGACCTCGACAGGCTGCAGCGGATCCTGTTCTACCGGGAGCTCGGCTTCCCCCTGGAAGAGGTCGCGGTCCTGCTGGACGATCCGGACTCGGACCCGAGGGAGCACCTGCGCCGGCAGCACTCCCTCCTGTCCGACCGGATCGCCCGGCTCCAGCAGATGGCCAAGGCCGTGGAGCAAGCCATGGAGGCGAACAGAATGGGCATCAACCTCACGCCCGAGGAGAAGTTCGAGGTGTTCGGGTCCCACGACCCGGACCAGTACGCCGAGGAGGCCGAGCAGCGCTGGGGCGGCACCGAGGCCTACCGGGAGTCGGCCCGCAGGGCGGCGTCCTACACCAAGGACGACTGGAAGCGGATCATGGCCGAGGGGGAGGACCTCAACCGGCGCCTGGCCGCGCTGCTGGACGCCGGGGCCGACCCGGAGTCCGAGCAGGCCATGGACCTGGCGGAGGAGCACCGGGGCTGGATCGAGCGCAACCACTACACCTGCCCCTACGAGATGCACACCTGCCTCGGGGAGATGTACGTGGCCGACGAGCGCTTCACTGCCTTCTACGACACGGTGCGTCCCGGTCTGGCGGTGTTCCTCCGGGACGCCATCATCGCCAACGCCGTCCGCCGCGCCTGATCCCGCCTGATCGCACACGGCCGCCATCCGGTACCTGGAACCGGGTGGTGGCCGTGAGCGTTGATAATTGAGACGATCCCCTCCGTCCGCTCCACCCCCTTCATCCGCGGACGCCCCCCGATCCAGGAGAGACCGGCACCCGTGTACACGCTTGCGCTCGGCCCCGAATGGCTGTCCCCGGACTATCTGATCTCGCACTTCGGTCTGATCGGCATCCTGGTCATCGTTTTCGCGGAATCAGGACTGTTCGCGTTCCTCCCGGGTGACTCCCTGCTGTTCACCGCGGGCCTGCTCGTCGCCAACGGCGAGTACATCAAGCAGCCGCTGTGGCTCGTGTGCACCCTGATCACGATCGCGGCGATCGTCGGCGACCAGGTCGGCTACATGATCGGCAAGTACTTCGGCCCGAAGCTCTTCAACCGGCCGAACTCCAAGCTGTTCAAGCGGGAGAACCTGGACAAGGCGCACGAGTTCATGGAGAAGCACGGCCCCAAGGCCATCGTGCTCGCCCGGTTCGTCCCGATCATCCGCACCTTCGCCCCGATGGTCGCCGGCGCCGGCTCCATGAAGTACCGCACCTTCCTCACGTACAACGTGATCGGCGGCATCGCCTGGGGCACCGGCATCACGGTCGCGGGCTACTGGCTCGGCCAGATCGACTTCATCAAGGAGAACATCGAGCCGATCCTCGTCGGCATCGTCCTCGTCTCCGTCATCCCGGTCGTCGTCGAGGTCCTGAAGGCCCGCAAGGAGAGCAGGGCGGCGGCCGAGCTCCCCGGCCAGAGCGGTCCGGGCGGCAGCCAGGGCGAGCGCCGGCGCCACGCCAAGCGCTGACCCTCCCGACGGCACGGCGCGGGCCCCACGGCCCGGTACGGCGCCCCGCGGACCCGCAGCGGTCCGCGGGGCGCCGCTTCGTTGTTCCGGTGCGTGCTGGGCGCCGCTCCTTGCTCCACGGGGCAACTCAACGCAGGCCCTGGCTAGTACCCGCGGGTGCGCTTGGCCGCGGCGCGGCGGCGGGCTGCGCTGGCGGCCCCCGGGATCCGCATGAAGAGCCGCGATGCCTCCTGCCCGAGGTTCACGCCGATGGCGATGGCCAGCGCGATGGCGGCGGCCTTGGTGAGCGAGCCCAGGCCGCGGTTGAGCTCGTCCTCGGCGATGAGCAGCAGCCCGTAGTACGTGGCCGAGCCGGGCAGCAGCGGTCCGATCGCGGCGGTGACGAACGGCAGGGCCGAGGCGAAGCGGTAGCGCGAGAAGAGCTGCCCGAAGAGGCCGACGAGCCCGGCGGCGACGGCGGTGGAGGGCACCGGCGGGATCCCGCCTGCGTAGTGCAGGGCGCCGAAGGTCACCCAGGCGACACCCCCGTTGAGGGTCACGATCCACACGGTGGAACGTTCCTGTTGGAGCAGGATCGCGAACGTGAACACCAGCACCATCGAGGCCGCGATCTGGATCAGCGGCCGCTGGGTGATCTGCAGGGCCTCCTCGGGCCGGGGCGCCGCGCCCAGTTGGAGCCCGAGGTAGAGCACCACCAGGACGCCCATGATGATGCCGATGAAGAGGTACATGACCTCCAGCAGGCGGGCCGACGCGGTGATGTAGAAGCCGGTCAGGCCATCCTGCACGGCCGCGACCAGCGCCCGTCCGGGCAGCAGCGCGAACAGCCCGCCGGTGATCACCGCCGAGGCGAGGACGTCGAGCTCGGTCAGGGCAAGTCCCACGCCGAGTGCCGCGGGCGGCATCGCGGCGACGACGAACTGGTAGAACTCCGGCAGCCCGCGGCCCGCGCACAGCCAGGCGAGCCGGTCGCCGAGCATGGCGCCGATCGCGGCTGCGAAGAAGACGATCACGCCGCCGCCGACGAGGACGGAGGCGGCGCCGGCCAGCAGGCCGGTGGCCGCGGTGAGCACCCAGGTCGGGTACGGGTGGCGGTTGCGGCGGATCTCCGCGAGGCGCCGGTAGGCCTCCTCCAGCGTCACCTCGGCCTCGGGGGAGCTGATGTCGGCCACGAGCCGGAAGACGGCCGCGAGCCGGTTGTAGTCCGTACCGCGGCGGCGTACGGTCCGGCTCGCCGAGACGGGGTCGCCCACCAGCGACGGCTGGTGGCTGATCGACAGCATGGTGAACGTGACGGTCGGCTCGCAGCGGTCCAGCCCGTAGCTGCGGGCCACCGCGAACATCGCGGCCTCCACGTCCTCGGCGCCCTCGCCGCCGGCGAGCAGCAGTTCGCCGATGCGCAGGGTCAGGTCGAGGACGCGGCCGACGGCGGGCCCCGCCTCGCCGTGCCGCTGCACGGGCTCGGGGACGGGTCGCACGTCCACCGGCATGCGCAGCATGGTGCGCATCCGGTCCTGCCAGGGCGACTCGGTCGTCCGCGCGAGCGGCAGCCCGGGGCCGTGCACGTACGCAGGCGGGGAGTGCTGGGCGCTGTAGGTGGAGGGCGGTGCGAACGCCGAGCCCTCCGGGGGCTCCGGCGGCGGCAGGGGCAGCCCCTCGGGCACCGTGAACTCGGAGGTCGGCTGGTCGTCGCCGAACGGCTCCGGTCCGGCGCCGGGCGGCGGGGAGAAGGCGCTGTGCGCCTCGTCGGATTGCGGCTTCCGGTCCTCTTCGTCCCCGGATCCCTCGGCCTCCGCCACGCGTCCTCCCGTCCCTGGCCGGCCCGGGTATCAGTATGCGGAACGGTTTCGTCCGGGGCGACCACGGGCCCGCGCCCCGGGGAAACGCCGAGGCGGGCGGCACCCGGTGGGGCGCCGCCCGCCTCGGACGGGGCAGGGGCTCGCGGGAGCCCTCACCGGCCCGCCGGGGCGGGCCGGAGCGGCCTCAGTGGCCGCCCTGCTCCTGCAGGCGCTTGAAGGAGCGCTCGATCTCGGCCTCGGCCTCGGCGCGGCCGACCCAGTTGGCGCCCTCGACCGACTTGCCCGGCTCCAGGTCCTTGTAGACCTCGAAGAAGTGCTGGATCTCCAGGCGGTCGAACTCGGAGATGTGGTGGATGTCGCGCAGGTGCTCCACGCGCGGGTCGGAGGCCGGCACGCACAGCAGCTTGTCGTCGCCGCCCGCCTCGTCGGTCATGCGGAACATGCCGATGGCGCGGCACTTGATCAGGCAGCCCGGGAAGGTGGGCTCGTCCAGGATGACCAGCGCGTCCAGCGGGTCGCCGTCCTCGCCCAGGGTGTTCTCGACGAAGCCGTAGTCCGTCGGGTAGCTGGTGGAGGTGAACAGGCGACGGTCCAGGCGGATCCGGCCGGTCTCGTGGTCCACCTCGTACTTGTTCCGCGAACCCTTGGGGATCTCGATGGTGACGTCGAACTCCACGTCCTGCTCCTCCATGATCAGCTTCGTTGCTCGAGTGATAGCGCGTCCGGGCCCAGCCCTGCCGGGTGGGGTGCCATGCTCGCGGCAAGACGCAGTGGTTAAGTGTCCCTCACGCACATACGTGATCGCGAAAGGGGCTGGTGCGAGGTGCCTCTGGTCAAGACGTGGCAGCTCATCGCGGGGTCGACCGCCGCCGGTCTCGCCCTGTCGGTGGCCGCGGTGTCCGCGGCCGGTCCTTGGGACTCCGGTCAGCGTAAGGCCGAGCGGGACAGGGCCGCCTCCTGGGAACCGGCGGGTGGCGCAGATCACGCCGCGCCGCCCCTGCCGCAGCCCGCGCCGAGCGCCCCCGGCGTGCTCGCCGGCATCGGCCCGGGCCTTGCGCAGGCCGCCGGCGCGGCAGGTGCCGCGGAGCCCGCCGGGCTCGCCGAGGCGCTGCGGCCGCTGCTGGACGACCCCGCGCTCGGCAGCGCCCGTACCGCCTCCGTCGTGGACACCGCCACGGGTCGCGTCCTGTTCGAGTCGGGGCACGGCCGGCCCATGGCCCCCGCCTCCACCACCAAGATCGCCACGGCGGCAGCGGCGCTGACCGCCCTCGGCCCCGACCACCGCATCCGCACCACCGTCGCCCCCGGCACCGACCCCGGGCAGATCGTCCTCGTCGGCGGCGGCGACCCCTCCCTCACCGCGAAGAAGAAGCCCCCGGCCGGCTCCGGCGGCAGCCTCGTCGCGCTCGCCGCCGACACCGCCCAGGCCCTCAGGGCCACCGGCCGGGACAGGGTCGCCCTCGGCTACGACGACAGCCTCTTCACCGGCCCGGCCCGGCACCCGATCGGCGTCAACGGCAACCTCGCCCTCGTGAGCCCCCTCATGGCCGACGAGGCCCGGCCCGACGACTCCGTCTCCGGGCCCGTGGCGCGCATCGAGGACCCCGCCGCCCACACCGCCCGCTCCTTCGCCGCCCTCCTGGCGGAACGCGGCATCACCGTCACCGGCGAACCCGCCCGGGCCAGGCCCGCCGCGGGCACCCAGCCGCTCGCCGTCACCCTCTCCACCCCCGTCTCCGGGCTCGTCGAGCGGATGCTGACCCACAGCGACAACGACATCGCCGAGGCGCTCGCCCGGCAGACCGCCCTCGCCTCCGGCCGGCCCGCCGGCTTCGAGGGCGCCGAGAAGGCCGTCGCCGACCGGCTCGCCTCCCTCGGCCTGGACACGGCCGGCTCGCGCTTCGCCGACGGCAGCGGCCTGAACCGCGCCGACCGCCTCACCGGGAGCCTGCTCACCGGGATCCTGGCCAAGGCCGCCGACCCGGACCACCCCGAGCTGCGGCCCCTCCTGACGGGGATGCCGGTCGCCGGGTTCACCGGCACGCTGCGGGCCCGCAACGCGGGCGACTCCCCGGCGGCCGGCCTCGTCCGCGCCAAGACCGGCACCCTCACCGGGGTGAACGCCCTCGCGGGCACCGTCGTGGACTCCTCCGGGCGGCTGCTCGCCTTCGCGTTCCTCAGCGCCGAGGCCCCCGACGGCCCCGCCGCGGAGAAGCGCCTCGACCGGCTCGCCGCGGCCGTCGCCGCCGCCCGCTAGGGCGGTGCCCCGCGGACACCGGCGGCTGCGCGGGGGATCCGCAGCGGCCCGGGTCCACGTACCGTTGACGCATGACGAGCATCGGTGGTGCCGAGATGGTCGACTGGAACCTCGCGGTGGCGACCGCGACGCGGCTGGTCCGGCCGGGTCCGGAGGTCACGCGCGACGAGGCCCGGGCCGTGGTGGCGGAGCTGCGCCGGCACGCGAGGACCTCGGAGCGCCACGTGCGCGGGTTCACCCGCATGATCCCCGAGGGCGCGGAGGTCCCCGACACCCCGGTCCTGGTCGTCGACCGGGCCGGCTGGGTCCGGGCCAACGTGGCCGGCTTCCGCGAACTCCTCGCCCCGCTGCTCGGCAAGATGCAGGACCGCCGCGCCGGCACCCCCGGCGCCGGCGTCCTCGGCGCCGTCGGCGGCAAGGTCACCGGCGTCGAGCTCGGCATGCTGCTGAGCTTCCTCGCCTCCCGCGTGCTCGGCCAGTACGAGACCTTCGCGCCCCTGGAGCGCGACCTCTCCCGCGGCTCCGGGGCCGCCGCCGGCGGCCGGCTGCTCCTCGTCGCCCCCAACGTCGTCCACGTCGAGCGCGAGCTGGACGTGCACCCCCACGACTTCCGGCTGTGGGTCTGCCTGCACGAGGAGACGCACCGCACCCAGTTCACGGCCGTGCCCTGGCTGCGCGACCACCTCGAAGCGGAGATCCAGAGCTTCCTCGGCGCCACCGAGATGGACCCGGCCGCCCTCCTGGAGCGGCTGCGCGAGGCCGCCCAGGCCTTTGCCGGGGCCCGCCCCGACGCCGAGCGCGGCGACGAGGGCCGCACCCTCGTCGAACTCGTCCAGACGCCCGAGCAGCGCGAGGTGCTGGGCCGCCTCACCGCCGTGATGTCCCTGCTGGAGGGCCACGCCGACTACGTGATGGACGGGGTCGGCCCCGACGTGGTGCCGTCCGTCGCCGAGATCCGCGAGAAGTTCCAGCAGCGCCGCGCCACCGGCGCCGGCCGGCTGGATGCCGCGCTGCGCAAGCTCCTCGGCCTGGACGCCAAGCTGCGCCAGTACCGCGACGGCGAGCGCTTCGTACGGGCCGTCGTCGGGCAGGTCGGCATGGACGGCTTCAACCGGGTGTGGACCTCCCCCAACACGCTGCCGACCAAGGCGGAGATCGCCCGGCCCGCGGACTGGGTGGCCCGCGTGCACGGCAGGGGCGGCGAACCGGGCGAAGGGGAGTGACCCGGCAGGCGTAAACCTGTCGCCCGGGGGGAACGAGCGTCACCCGTCCGAGGGACCGTGGGGCGTTGAAGGGCGTGCGATGCTCGGAGGACGGCTCGGTTCTGTCACCATCGACGCACTCTGAGTGACAACCGCCCATCCCGCGGAGGCCGCTCCCGGCCTCCCACGGCATCTGACGAAACTCCACCGAAGGGCACCGGACATGGGTCCCCATCCTGCGGTCGCGGCGATACGCCTGGCGGTCCGCCGCGTTCTCCACGACGTCCTGACCGACCTCGCCGAACGGCCCGCCCCCGTCCGCGGCGGCGCCGGCCGGGGCGCGCTCCTCCCGGCGCCCGGGGCAGGCAGCCCGCCGCTCGTCCTCGTCGCCTGCTCCGGCGGCGCCGACTCCATGGCCCTCGCCTCGGCCCTCGCCTTCGAGGCGCCCAAGCTGGGCATCCGGGCCGGCGGCGTCACCATCGACCACGGCCTCCAGCCGGGCTCCGACCTGCGCGCGGCCGAGGTCGCCACCCGCATGGCCGCCCTGGGCCTGGACCCGGTCGAGGCGGTCACCGTGCGCGTCGGCCGCGAGGGCGGCCCCGAGGCCGCGGCCCGCGACGCCCGCTACGCCGCCCTGGACGACGCCGCGAACCGGTTCGGCGCCGCAGCCGTGCTGCTCGGCCACACCCGGGACGATCAAGCGGAAACCGTCCTGCTGGGGCTGGCCCGCGGCTCCGGCATCCGGTCGCTGTCCGGGATGCCCGAGGTCTCCGCCGGTCCCGGCGGACACGGCGCCCCCGGCCGCACCCACCGCTACCGCCGCCCCTTCCTCCAGGTCGACCGGCAGACCGCCCGCAAGGCGTGCATGGTGCAGTCGCTGCCCGTGTGGGACGACCCGCACAACATCGACCCCGCCTACACCCGCTCCCGGCTGCGGCACGAGGGGCTGCCCGCCCTGGAGAAGGCCCTCGGCAAGGGCGTCGTCGAGGCGCTCGCCCGCACCGCCCAGCTCTCCCGCGACGACGCGGACGCCCTCGACGCCTGGGCGGCCGAGGCCGAGGCCGGCGTACGCGACGACGACGGACGGCTGGAGTGCGCCAAGCTCTACGCCCTGCCCCCGGCCGTCCGCCGCCGCGTGCTGCGCCGGGCCGTCGTCGCGGCGGGCTCCCCGGCCGGCTCCCTCTTCGCCCGCCACATCGAGGAAGTCGACCGGCTGATCACCGGATGGCGGGGCCAGGGCGCCATCAACCTGCCCGGCCGGGTGGAGGCCCGGCGCCAGGGTGGCAGACTTGTCATCCGGCAGGGCTGATAGGTGCTGAAACACGGCTGAGTCCTCCGGGGTCGCCCCCGGGGTCCCGGCCGACAACGAAAGTGATGCGGGTGGACGAGAAGGACATGGGCAGCGACCTGGCGTCGGTGCTCATCACCAAGGAAGAGATCGACGCGAAGCTGGCCGAGCTGGCCGCGAAGATCGACGCGGAGTACGCGGGCAAGGACCTGCTCATCGTCGGCGTCCTCAAGGGCGCGGTGATGGTGATGGCGGACCTGGCGCGCGCCTTGTCCACCCCGCTCACCATGGACTGGATGGCGGTGTCCTCGTACGGCGCCGGCACCCAGTCCTCGGGTGTGGTGCGGATCCTCAAGGACCTGGACACCGACATCAAGGACAAGCACGTCCTGATCGTCGAGGACATCATCGACTCCGGCCTGACGCTGTCCTGGCTGCTGTCGAACCTGGGCTCCCGCCAGCCGGCCTCCCTGGAGGTCGTCACCCTGCTGCGCAAGCCCGACGCCGCGAAGGTCGCCATCGACGTGAAGTGGGTCGGCTTCGACATCCCGAACGAGTTCGTCGTCGGCTACGGCCTCGACTACGCCGAGAAGTACCGCAACCTGCCGTTCGTCGGCACTCTCGCCCCGCACGTCTACGGCGGCTGACGCACCTCCTGCGCGGGGCCTCCGACGGGGGTCCCCGCCGGGGAACCCCCGGCCGCCCCCCGCCGTTGAAGCAGGGGAAAGCAGTTCTGTCAGCCGTCCCACGGGGCCGCGGGTGACAATTCAGGGGTACATTCCGAAGAACAGTCTTTACTCACAGCAGCATTTACCTACGGGCAGGAGGGACGGGGCGCCTTGCGTCCCGTATGGATGGACGTGAAGCGATACTTCCGTGGGCCGGTCATGTGGATCGTGCTGGCCGTCCTCGCCGTGGTCGTGTTGATGAACGTCGTCAGCTCAGGCGGCGGCTACAAGTCGGTGGACACCAGCGAGGTCATCAAGGCGATCAACAGTGGCCAGGTGGAGCAGGCGCGCCTGACCACCGGCGACAGCCAGATGATCAAGATTGACCTGAAGAAGAACGAGAAGCTCGGCGACAAGTCCGGGACGAAGTTCCAGGCCAACTACATCGGAGACCAGGGCGTGCAGCTCGCCCAGAGCCTCCAGACCAAGTACGAAGCAGGTCAGATCCCCGACGGGTACTCCGTCGCCCCGGACAAGACCAGCCCCTTCCTGAGCGTGCTGCTCTCGCTCCTGCCCTTCGTCCTCATCGTCGTCGTCTTCCTGTTCCTGATGAACCAGATGCAGGGCGGCGGCTCCCGGGTGATGAACTTCGGCAAGTCGAAGGCCAAGCTCATCACCAAGGACACCCCGAAGACGACCTTCGCGGACGTCGCCGGATCGGACGAGGCCGTCGAGGAGCTCCACGAGATCAAGGAGTTCCTGCAGGAGCCGGCCAAGTTCCAGGCCGTCGGCGCGAAGATCCCCAAGGGCGTCCTGCTCTACGGCCCGCCCGGCACGGGCAAGACCCTGCTGGCGCGTGCCGTCGCCGGCGAGGCGGGCGTCCCGTTCTACTCGATCTCCGGTTCCGACTTCGTCGAGATGTTCGTCGGCGTCGGCGCCTCCCGCGTGCGCGACCTGTTCGAGCAGGCGAAGGCGAACGCCCCGGCGATCGTCTTCGTCGACGAGATCGACGCCGTCGGCCGGCACCGCGGTGCGGGCCTCGGCGGCGGCCACGACGAGCGCGAGCAGACCCTGAACCAGCTGCTCGTCGAGATGGACGGCTTCGACGTCAAGGGCGGCGTCATCCTGATCGCCGCCACGAACCGCCCGGACATCCTCGACCCAGCGCTGCTGCGCCCGGGCCGCTTCGACCGGCAGATCGCCGTCGACCGGCCGGACATGCAGGGCCGCCTGGAGATCCTCAAGGTCCACCAGAAGGGCAAGCCGGTCGCCCCGGACGTCGACCTGTCGGCCGTCGCCCGGCGCACCCCCGGCTTCACCGGTGCCGACCTGTCGAACGTGCTGAACGAGGCCGCGCTGCTCACGGCCCGCTCGGACAAGAAGCTGATCGACAACCACATGCTGGACGAGGCGATCGACCGCGTCGTGGCGGGCCCGCAGAAGCGGACCCGGATCATGTCCGACAAGGAGAAGAAGATCACCGCGTACCACGAGGGCGGCCACGCCCTGGTGGCGGCGGCGTCCCCGAACTCCGACCCGGTCCACAAGATCACGATCCTGTCCCGCGGCCGGGCCCTGGGCTACACCATGGTCCTGCCGGACGAGGACAAGTACTCGACCACGCGCAACGAGATGCTCGACCAGCTGGCCTACATGCTGGGCGGCCGCGCGGCGGAGGAGCTGGTCTTCCACGACCCGACCACCGGCGCCGCGAACGACATCGAGAAGGCCACGGCCACGGCCCGCGCGATGGTCACCCAGTACGGCATGACCGAGCGGCTCGGCGCGATCAAGTTCGGCGGCGACAACACCGAGCCGTTCCTGGGCCGCGAGATGGCGCACCAGCGGGACTACTCGGAAGAGGTCGCGGCGCTGGTCGACGAAGAGGTCAAGAAGCTCATCGAGACCGCGCACAACGAGGCCTGGGAGATCCTGGTCGAGAACCGGGACGTCCTGGACAACCTGGTCCTGGCCCTCCTGGAGAAGGAGACCCTGGGCAAGGAGGAGATCGCCGAGATCTTCTCCACGGTGGTCAAGCGCCCGGCCCGCCCGGCCTGGACCGGCTCGGCGCACCGCACCCCGTCGACCCGCCCGCCGGTGCTCTCGCCGAAGGAGCTCCAGCTGACGAACGCGGCGAACGGCACCTCGGCCGCCGTGTCGGTCGAGAAGGACCCCGTCGCGGAGGACCGCGCCGAGTAGGCGCAGGCCGGGGCGGGTCCCCGGAATGGATGCCGCGCCCCCCGGGTTCTAGCCTGGGGGGCGCGGCATTTTCGTATGCCCGTGTGATCGAGGACAGGAACGAGGCACAGATGACCGACCCAGTGACCCTGGACGGCGAGGGCACGATCGGCGTGTTCGACGAGAAGCGGGCCGAGGCGGCCGTCCGCGAGCTGCTCCTGGCGGTCGGCGAGGACCCGGACCGGGAAGGCCTCCTGGAGACGCCGGCGCGCGTGGCCCGGGCCTACCGCGAGATCCTCGCGGGCCTGTGGCAGAAGCCGGAGGACGTCCTGACGACGACGTTCGACCTCGGGCACGACGAGATGGTCCTGGTCAAGGACATCGAGATCGTCTCCCTCTGCGAGCACCACCTGCTGCCCTTCCACGGCGTCGCCCACGTCGGGTACATCCCGGCGGAGAGCGGGAAGATCACCGGGCTGTCCAAGCTGGCCCGCCTCGTCGACGTCTACGCCCGGCGCCCGCAGGTGCAGGAGCGGCTGACCACGCAGATCGCGGACTCGCTGATGGAGATCCTGGAGGCGCGCGGCGCGATCGTCGTCGTGGAGGCCGAGCACATGTGCATGTCGGTCCGCGGCATCCGCAAGCCGGGCGCGAAGACGACGACCTCGGCGGTCCGCGGCCAGCTCCGCGCCCCTGCCACCCGCAGCGAGGCCATGAGCCTGATAATGGCCCGCTGACGCCGCAGCCCGCCGGTGTGCGGGCGGGTGTGCCGCCCGGTGGCCCGCGGCCGCCGGGCGGGGCCGCGGAGGCGGTCAGGCCCGGGAGGGCGCCTGCGGCGGGGCGGTGTCGTCGTCCTCGGGGAGCTTCAGGACGCGCTCCAGGAACAGGGCGGCGGCGATGACGGCGATGCCTGCGAGGACCGAGAACGCCGCGTACCAGGCCTGGTCCCGGCGGGCGGGCACCTCCAGGCCGTCGGCGAGGAGGAAGACGCCCACGCCGCCGTACATTCCCGCGACGAGCGCCGCGACCAGCGCGCTGGCCTGCCCGAAGACCAGCGCCCGGGCGGCCATCAGCGGCTCGACGCCCTTCGCGTCGGGGCGGCGCTCGCGCTGCGCCTTCAGCCGCGAGCGCAGCGACAGCGCCGTGGCGAGCAGCACGACGGCGATCACCCCGAGCACGACGGGCGCCGCCAGGGGGACGCCGGGCAGGCTGCCGTAGGCGTTCCACAGCCGGGCGCCCGCCCAGGACAGCACCCCGGCCACGGCGAAGATGCCCGCCAGGACGGCCGGCTTCAGTTGCTTCACGTGCCTGCTCCCCGCTTTTCGCGCCGGTTCCCCCGGCAGTCTGGCAGTGACCAGGCTAACGACTACTCGGGGAGGCGGAGTTCCAGGTCGGGGCGCGGCGTGACGCCGCCCCGGCCGAGCCCGTCCAGCAGGCCGGCGACGGGCCCGCGGCCGGGGATCCGCGCCTCGGGGTCGACGTCGTGCCAGGGGGCCAGCACGAAGGCCCGCTCGTGGGCGCGCGGGTGCGGCAGGGTGAGGACGGGGTCGTCGGAGACGACGTCCGCGTACGCGACGATGTCGACGTCGATGGTGCGGGGCCCCCAGCGCTCCTCGCGGACGCGGTCGAAGGCCTCCTCGATGGCGTGGCCGCGCTCCAGCAGGGAGGACGGCGGCAGGGTCGTCTTCACCAGCGCCACCGCGTTCAGGTACGAGGGCTGCGAACCGGGCTCGACGCCCCACGGCTCGGTCTCGTAGACGGGCGAGACGGCCTTGACCCGGATGCCGGGGGTGTCGCCGAGGGCGTCGACGGCGCCCTGGAGGGTCTCCATCCGGTTGCCCAGGTTGGAGCCGAGGGCGATGACGGCCCACTTCGGGTTGGACAGGGTGACGTCGGCGGCGTCGACGGCTTCGACGACGGACGCCGGGACCGGCTGGACGGTCGGGTCGCTCTGGGCGTTCAGTCCGTTGTTCACGCGCGGCTCCGGGTGATCGTGATGGTCACGTCGTCGAAGGGGACGGTGATCGGCGCGTCCGGCTTGTGGACGACGACCTCCACCTCGGCGACGGCGTCGTGCTTCAGGCACTGCCGGGCGATCCGCTCCGCCAGGGTCTCGATGAGGTCGACGGGCTCGCCCTCGACCACGGCGACGACCTCCTCGGCGACGACGCCGTAGTGGACCGTCTTCGCCAGGTCGTCGTCCGCCGCGGCCGGGCGGGTGTCGATGTGCAGCACGAGGTCGACGATGAAGGTCTGGCCTTCCTCGCGCTCCCGGGGGAAGACGCCGTGGTGCCCGCGGGCCTTGAGGCCGCGCAGCGCGACACGATCCACGCGAATCACTCCTGCTTCGTAGTGCTTGCGGTCCGGGACTCCCCGGATCCTTGGGCCTGCGCCGAGTGCGGTCGGCGTCGTCCGCCGTCGAATCTACCTGCGAACGGGCCCCCGGCCTGCCCTCGGGGTCAGCCGGAGGCCTCCTCGTCGTCCTCGTCGGTGTCCGCGAGGACCGGGGACCCGTGGTGGGACCACAGGCGCCAGCCCTCGGATGTGCGTCTGAACACATTCGTGGCGACGACGAGCTGGCCGACGAGCGGGCCGAGTTCCCCGCCGTCCTCGGCAGGGCCCCCGCTGAGGATGTTCTCGGTGCACGTCACCAGGGCCGTGTCGCCCAGGACGGCGACCTTGGTGTCGGTGAGGAAGAACTGGATGTAGTCGGTGTGCGACATGATCAGCGCGTACGAGCGCAGCACCTCGCCGCGGCCGGTCAGCACGGGCCACCCGGGGTGCACGCAGGAGACCTCGTCCTCCAGCCAGAGCGCCGACATGGTGTCGAAGTCCCCCTGCTCCATGGCCTCGTAGAAAGCCGTGTTGACCTCTTCGACCGCTTCGATGTCGGTTCTGCTCACCTTGCCCCTTTCCAGGTGGTTCGAGCCTCGGGCGCGGGACCGGTCACAGAGCCCCTTCCACGGCGCGGGCCACCCGAACCGCGTCGGCCGTGGCCCGTACCTCGTGGACCCGGACGGCCCAGGCCCCCTGGTGGGCGGCGATGGCGGAGACGGCCGCGGTGGCGGCGTCGCGCTCGCGGGCCGGCGGGGGCGCGGCGTCGGCGGCGCCGGCCAGGATCCGGCCGAGGAATCGTTTGCGCGAGGCGGCGACGAGCAGTGGGAAGCCGAGGGCCCGCAGCTCGGGCAGGTGGGCGACGAGGGCCAGGTCGTGCTCGGCGTTCTTCGCGAAGCCGAGCCCGGGGTCGACGACGAGCCGCTCGGGGGCGATGCCTCCGGCGACGACGGCGTCGATGCGGTCGCGGAGCTCGGCGGTGACCTCGGCGAGGACGTCCCCGTAGACGGCGAGGCTGTTCATGCCGGCGCTGAAGCCGCGCCAGTGCATCACGACGAAGGGCACCTCGGCAGCGGCGACGGCGGGCACCATCGCCGGGTCGGCGAGGCCGCCGCTGACGTCGTTGACCAGGCGGGCGCCGGCCGCGACGGCCCGGGCGGCGACGGAGGCGCGCATGGTGTCGACGGAGACGGTGACGCCCTCGGAGGCGAGGCCGCGGACCACGGGGACGACGCGGCGCAGCTCCTCCTCCTCGTCGACGCGGGTGGCGCCGGGGCGGGTGGACTCGCCGCCGACGTCGACGAGGTCGGCGCCGTGGGCGACGAGGTCGAGGCCCCGCTTGACGGCGGCGGTGGTGTCGAAGAAGCGGCCCCCGTCGGAGAAGGAGTCGGGGGTGACGTTGACGACGCCCATGACCCCGCAGCGGTCCCATTCCGGCAGGCCTGCGACCTGGCCCCTGCCGACGGCCCCGTGCGTGTTGTTCATGGTCCCAGGGTAGGGCTGCCCCGCTGCGGGCACGGCCCGGGCGGTTTCCGGCCCGGGGAGCGGGGGTGCGCGGCCCCCGGAAACACGGAGCCCGGCCCCCGGGCGGACCGGGGCCGGGCCGTGCGTACGGCTGCTGCGGCGCAGCCGCGAAGGTCAGGCCGCCTGGACCTCGCGCTCCGGGGCCTTGGCCGGGGCGGCGGCGGTCCGCAGGTGGGCGTGGGCGCAGTCGCGCACCGGCCTGGGGCGGCGGCGGGCGGCGAAGAGCCGCGGCAGGGCCAGCGTCACGAAGCCCTCGGCCTGCATGGCGGCGAAGCCGATGCGGGGCAGGTCGCCGGTGCTGCGGAAGACGACGAAGCGGGGCTCCCAGCGGGGGCGGAACTTCGCGTTGAACTTGTACAGCGACTCGATCTGGAACCAGCGGGAGAGGAAGACCAGCAGGTTGCGCCACATCCGCAGGACCGGTCCGGCGCCGATCTTCTCGCCGCGGGCCAGGGCGGAGCGGAACATCGCGAAGTTCAGGGAGACCCGCTCGATGCCGAGGGAGGGGGCGGCCTCCAGGGAGGCGACGATCAGCAGCTCGTTCATGCCCGGGTCGGCGGCGCGGTCGCGGCGCATCAGCTCCAGCGACATGCCGTCCCTGCCCCACGGCACGAAGTGCTGGATGGCCTTGAGGTCGCCGAAGGGGCTGGTGTCGCCCTCCTCGGTGCGGTGGGCCGTGGCGATGATGCAGTCGCCGTCCTCCGGGTCGCCGACCCGGCCCAGGGCCATGGAGAAGCCGCGCTCGGTGTCGGTGCCGCGCCAGGCCTCGGCGGCGCCGCGGACCTGCTCCAGCTCCTCCTCGGTCAGGTCGGCGACGCGGCGGACCTTGGTGGTGTAGCCGTTGCGCTCGATGCGCTTCACCATCTGGCGGACGTTGCGCATGGCGCGGCCGGTGAGGGAGAAGTCTTTGACGTCGACGATGGCCTCGTCGCCGAGCTCCAGGGCGTCCAGGCCGGTCTCGCGGGTCCAGACCTCGCCGCCCGTCTCGCTGCACCCCATGACGGCGGGGGTCCAGGAGTGGGCCTTGGCCTCCTCCATGAACCGCTCGATGGCGCCGGGCCAGGCCTCGACGTCGCCGATGGGGTCGCCGGAGGCGAGCATCACGCCGGAGACCACGCGGTAGGTGACGGCTGCCTTGCCGCTGGGGGAGAAGACGACGGCCTTGTCGCGGCGCAGCGCGAAGTGGCCGAGGGAGTCGCGGCCGCCGTGCCGGGCGAGGAGTTCACGCAGCCTGGCTTCGTCGTCGGCGGTGAGGCGGGCGGCCGGGTGCTCGGGGCGCAGGGCCAGGTAGATGGTGGTGAGCGCGGTCAGCATGCCGAGGGCGCCGAGGGAGTAGCCGACGGTCCAGGACACCCGTCCGGCGTAATCCACGGGTCCTTCGAAGCCGAACAGGCCATATACCACGTGGGTGATCTGCTCGTAGATCCCCGGGCGGCCGACGACGCGGCCGGGGTGGGAGTTGACGATGACGAGGCCGAGGCCGATGGAGCCGGCGCTCATCAGCACGAAGTTGGTCAGCGCCTTCCAGCGGCTGCGCGGGTCGGGCAGCGCCTTGAACTCGCCGTGGTGGCGCAGCAGGAGCGCCAGCAGCAGTGCGGCGATGACGACGCCGGCGATCGAGTGCCGGTACGTGAACTGCGCCACGGCGCCCGCGGGCAGCAGGACGACGGCGGCCCGCCAGGCACGGCGCTTGCGCCGCTTCAGGGCGTGCGCGAGCAGGAGGAGGAGCACGCCCGCGCTGATGGACAGGGCGGCGGCGAAGGGGCCCAGCGAACCGGGCAGCACCTCGGTGACCGCGTGGATCCGGCTGTGCCTGAACCGCGGGAAGACGCCCGCGGCGATGTCGAGGAGGCCGACGATCGTGACGGCCGTACCCACCAGCCCGGGGACCGATTCAGGCCGTGGTCCGCGGAGGATTCGGCGCACCCCGCTCGGAACCTGTCCCGACTTATCGCCATCTATCCTGCTAGACATCGCTTCCCGTTGCTCCGCGAGAGATCATGTGGCCGAAGGCCGCGACGACAGCCTCCGGAGTGTGGTGCGTCCCCTAGGACGACGCCCGGGCCGAGCGGGTTCACTCTTTCGCCGAGAAAATCCAGTCCTGCCATCAGAAAGTCGACTGACTGCTCATGGGTCTCACCAGTAACACGGTTCTGGCGCTGGCCGTCGCCGCCGGTGTGCTGCTCTTCGCGGCCACCGTCTACCTCTGGCCCCGGCTCTCGGGCCGCACATGGCGTGCGATGCTCGGCCGGATCGGCCTCCTGCTGGCCACCCAGCTGGCGATCTTCGCGGCGGTGGGCCTCGCGGCGAACCAGTCGTTCTCCTTCTACGGCTCCTGGGCGGACCTGCTCGGCAGGGAGACCTCCGTCGGCAAGGTCGTCGACCACTCCCTGAGCAGCAAGGACATCAAGGTCGTCGACAAGCAGAAGCTCGACGTCCCGGGCGGCGCCCAGCCCCAGGTGGGCGGCCAGATCCTCAAGGTGTCCATAACCGGGGAGAAGTCGAAGATCACGAGCCCCGGCTACGTGTGGCTGCCGCCGGAGTACTTCCAGCCGCAGCACAAGGACGCCAACTTCCCGGCGTCCGTCGTGCTGACGGGCTACCCGGGCACTGCGGAGAACCTGATCAAAGGGCTGAACTACCCGATGACGGCCTTCAAGCAGGCCAAGGCGGGCAAGATGAAGCCGATGATCCTGGTCATGCTGCGCCCGACCGTCGCGCCGCCGCGGGACACCGAGTGCGTCGACATACCCGGCGGCCCGCAGACGGAGACCTTCTTCGCGCAGGACCTGCCCCAGGCGATCCAGAACACCTTCCGGGTCGGCAAGAAGCCCGAGAACATGGGCTTCATCGGCAACTCCACGGGCGGCTACTGCGCCCTGAAGATCGCCGCCCACTACCCGCAGACGTTCGGCGCCGCGGCCGGCCTGTCCGCGTACTACGAGGCCCCGAACGACGCCACCACGGGCAACCTGTTCCAGGGCGACGAGAACCTGAGGAAGCGCGCCGACATCCTGCACAGCATGGAGCGCAGGCAGCCGTCGGGCACCTCGTTCCTCGTCACCAGCAGCGAGCAGGGCGAGCCCAACCTGGAGGACACCCGCAAGTTCATCAAGCTGGTGAAGGGACCGGACCGGGTCTCCTCGATCATCCTCGACAGCGGCGGCCACAACTTCAACACCTGGCGCCGCGAGATCCCGCCCATGCTGGTGTGGATGAGCAACCGCATCCAGGCCTGACCGCCGCCCCGGCGAGCACCGGGGCGGCGCCTTCACACCCCGGACGAGACCGGCCCCCGCGGCCGGTCTTCCGTGTCTCCGGGGCCCGTCGCCGCGTCAGGAGCCGCCGCGGACCCCGGCGTCCGCGGCCCCGCCGGCTTCCCCGGCCTGCCCGGACTCCGCAGTCTCCGCAGTCTCCGCGGCCTCCGCACGCCGCAGCGCCCGGTGCACGCCCTGCGGGGTCAGGACGCCCGCGAGCCGCCCCGACTCCGGGTCCGCCACGCCGATCCGCCCCGCGTCCTGCCGGAGCAGCGCGGCCAGCGCCTCACGCAGCGAGGACCCCAGCGGCACGGTGGCCGCCGGGGCCGGCCCCCCGGCCGCCGGCTCCAGGTCCGCCGCCCGGACGGGCGTGACGGCGAGCCGCTTCAGGCTGCGGTCCGCGCCGACGAAGGAGGCCACGTACGCGTTGGCGGGCGCGCCCAGCACGGCGGCCGGGCGGTCGAACTGCTCGATGGTGCCCGCCCCGTACACGGCGATGCGGTCGCCGAGCCGGACCGCCTCGTCCAGGTCGTGCGTGACCAGCAGGATCGTCTTGCGCACCGTCTTCTGCAGGGCCAGGAACTCGTTCTGCAGGCGCTCGCGGACCACCGGGTCCACCGCGCCGAACGGCTCGTCCATCAGCAGCACCGGCGGGTCCGCGGCGAGCGCGCGGGCCACCCCGACGCGCTGGCGCTGCCCGCCCGACAGCTGCGCGGGGTAGCGGCCCCCGTACACGGACGGGTCCAGGCCGACGAGTTCGAGGAGTTCGGCGGCCCGGGCGCGGGCGGCGGCCTTCGGGGTGCCGACGAGCTGCGGGACGGTCGCCGTGTTCTCCAGCACCGTCTTGTGCGGGAAGAGCCCGACCTGCTGGATGACGTAGCCGATGCGGCGGCGCAGCTGCACCGGGTCGGCGGCCGCGATGTCCTCGCCGCCGAGCAGGATCCGGCCGGAGGTCGGCTCGACCAGCCGGTTCACCATCTTCATGGTGGTCGTCTTGCCGCAGCCCGACGGGCCCACCAGGGTGACCAGTTCTCCCTCGGCCACCTCGAAGGAGAGGTCGTCGACGGCCGTCGTCCCATCGGCGTAGCGCTTGGTCACGTGCTCGAATCTGATCACCCTGCCATCCTTGCGCACCCGCGGCGCGGACGCGTGACGGGATGTGACGGAAGTGCTGCCCTTGTGCGAATGGTTCCGGCCATCCGGGGAAGCGGGGGATAGGGTCGCGGAGTACGCCCGATCCGGACGGGCGTACGAGAGTCGGCAGGTGAGGGGGTGGGCGATGGCCGGGCAGGGCTGCCTGGTGGCGAACGACTGGCTGTGCTGGGAGTACGTCGCCTCCCGCTCCGAGGAGCTCACCGACGCCGCCGTCCAGCACGTGTGGATCACCGCGGCCTCCGTCCTCACCGGCCTCGCCGTGGCCGTGCCGCTCGCCCTGCTGGCCCGCCGGGGCCGGCGCTGGGCCGCGCCCGTGCTCGGCCTCACCACCCTGCTCTACACGATCCCGTCGCTGGCCATGTTCTCGCTGCTGCTGCCGCTGTTCGGGCTGTCGGCCGCCCTCGTCGTCACCGGCCTCGTGCTGTACTCGCTGACGATCCTGGTCCGCAACACCCTCGCCGGGCTGGAGGCCGTCCCCGAGGAGGTGCGGGAGGCCGCCCGCGGCATGGGGTACGGGCCGGGCCGGCTGCTGTGGCAGGTCGAACTCCCGCTCGCGATGCCCGCGCTGCTCGCCGGGGTGCGGATCGCGACCGTCTCCACCGTCGCCCTGACCACCATCGGCTCCATCGTCGGCAAGGGCGGCCTCGGCAACCTCATCGCCCCGGCCGTCAGCAGCAACTTCAAGGCCCAGGTGCTCACCGCCTCCCTGCTGTGCGTCCTGCTCGCCGTCGCCGCGGACCTGCTCCTGCTCGGCGTGCAGCGGCTGCTGACGCCGTGGGCGCGCGCGGCCGTCGCCGACGGCGCCGACGGCGGGCGGCGGCGGGGACCGCGGAACGGGGAGGTCTGAACGTGGGCGTACCGGGCGGAGTCCTCGACTGGCTGGCCGACGGCGCCAACTGGTCGGGCGAGAACGGGGTGTGGCACCGCCTCGCCGAACACGCCCTGGTCAGCGGCACGGCGCTGGCGCTCGCCTGCGCCCTCGCCCTCCCCGTCGGCCTGTGGCTCGGCCACACCGGCCGCGGCGGGGCCCTGGCCGTGAACCTCTCCAACATCGGGCGCGCCGTGCCGGTGTTCGCGGTGCTCGCGCTGTTCATGGTCTCGCCGCTGCGCAGCGCGGGCCACGTGCCGACCGTCGCCGCGCTCGTCCTCTTCGCCGTCCCGCCGCTGCTGACCAACGCCTACGTCGGCGTGCGCGGGGTGGACCGGTCGGTGGTCGAGGCCGCCCGCGGCATGGGCATGTCCGCGGGCCAGCTGCTCCTGCGGGTCGAACTCCCTCTGGCGCGGCCGCTGGTGATGACAGGAGTGCGGTCGGCCGCCGTGCAGGTCGTCGCTACGGCCACGATCGCCGCGATGGTCGGCCAGGGCGGCCTCGGCCGGATCATCACGGCCGGGTTCAACACCTACAACACCGCCCAGGTCGTGGCGGGCGCCCTCCTCGTGGCGGGCCTCGCACTGCTCGTCGAGGGCGCCCTCCTCGCCGTCGACCGGCTGTTCCCGCGCCCGGCGGCGCGCTGACGCGGCCGCCCCCGCCCGTATCCACCGCCCCCTGGAGGAGCACCCATGAGCAAGCCCGTCCGCACCCTCGGAGCCGCCCTCGGGGCGCTCGCCCTGGCCGCCTCGCTCACCGCCTGCGGCGGCGACAGCCTGGAGAAGAGCAAGGACGCCGCGGCCTCCGGCGGGGCGGGCGGCGGGAAGGGCACCCTCGTCGTCGGTGCGGCCGGGTTCACCGAGTCGAACGTGCTCGCCGAGCTGTACGCGCAGGTGCTGCGCCACGCCGGCTACACCACCTCGGTCACCACGGTCAACAACCGCGAGCTGTACGAGCCTTCGCTGGAGAAGGGCGAGATCGACGTCGTGCCCGAGTACGCCGCCACCCTCGCCGAGTTCCTCAACGCCAAGGTCAACGGGCCGAACGCGCCGCAGGAGAAGCCCGTCGCGTCCAGCGACGCCGCGGCGACCGTCGCCGCCCTGGAGAAGCTGGCCGGCCCCCTCGGCCTGAAGGTCCTCCCGGCGGGCGGGGCGGTCGACCAGAACGCCTTCGCCGTGTCGAAGGAGTACGCCGCGAAGAACAACCTGAAGACCCTCTCCGACCTCGGCAAGTCCGGCCTGCCGGTGCGGATCGCCGCCGGCGACGAGTGCTCCGTACGGCCCTTCTGCGCGCCCGGGCTGAAGACGGCGTACGGGATCACGGTCTCCGGCATCGACCCGAAGGGCGTCGGCACCCCGCAGGCCAAGCAGGCCGTCAAGGACGGCGCGGCCCAGCTGGTGCTCACCACCACCACGGACGCGACGCTCGACAGCTACGGCCTCGTCCTGCTGGAGGACGACCGGAAGCTCCAGAACGCCGACAACGTCCTGCCGGTGGTCAACGCGAGGGACGCGGGCGCGCCCGAGGTCGCGGCGGCCCTCGACGGCCTGACCCGGACGCTCACCACTGCCGACCTCGCCGACCTCAACCGCAGGGTGGACGCCCTGCGGGAGAAGCCCGCGGACGTCGCGAAGGCCTACCTGAAGGCCAAGGGCCTGGCCGGCTGACGGCCGCGCGGGCACGGCAGGCAACGGGCGGGGAACAGATTGCCCGCCGACACCCCCACATGCCCCCCACGCCCTGTAAATTTCTGGCCATGCCCCGTGGACGCCACCGCAATCCCGAACCCCTGCACCGGCTGCTCACCCCGACGGCCGTCGCCGGTGTGTCCCTCGCCGGCGCGGCCGCGGCCTGGCTGGTCGACCAGCTCCTGGTGCTGCGGCTGCTCGCGGCCCTCGCGGCGGCCGCGGGCATCGCAGGAGCCGTCCTCATGCGCAGCTGGGACCGCGCCGCGGGCCGGCGCGTCGCCGAGCTGGCGCGCGAGCGCGTCAAGGACGAGTGGCGCACCGAGGAGCGGATAGCCGAGCTGGAGGCCGCCCTCGAAGAGGCCCGCGTCCTGCGCGGCAGGCTCGACGGCAAGCTGCGGGCCAAGCGGGTCGAACTCGCGGGCCTGCGCGGCGAGCACGCGGCGCTGCTGCGCCGCTACGCCACCGCCGAGACCGAGCGGGCCAGCGCACTGGAGGGCCGCCGCCTCCTGGCCATCGAGGCCACCGCGGCCCCGGCCGACGCCCCCAGGGAGCTCCCGGCGGTCACCGAGGAGCGCACGTCGAGCGGGGCCCCCACCTCCGTCGGGTACGCGCGGGCCCACGCCGCGCTCGCCGCCCTCGCCCGCAGGGCCGAGCAGCGCGCCGCCGGTCCGGCGGCCATCGAGGCCGGGCCCGCCGCCCCGCAGGATGCCGCCCCCGCCCCCGCGTCCCCCGCCGAGCCGGTGGCGCCCGCCGAGCCCGCCGCGCCGGCGCCGCCTGCGGCGGCCGGGGAGGGCGCCGCCCTGCCTGCGCGCCGCCCCGCCGCACCCGTCGCCCCGTACCAGGCCGCGCGCCGTCCGGCGCCCCGCACGATGGGCGGCTTCGACTTCTTCGGTACGAAGAGCGCCGACCGGGCGCGCGCGGCGATCGAGTCGGTCCAGGACGAGGACCTCGCGGACGTGGTCGGCGCCGAGGCCCTCGAAGCCCACAAGGCGGAGACCGACCGGGCGGCCGCGGTGCCGCAGGCCCGTCCGGCCGCCGCCGAGCGCGGCGAGCCGGCCCAGGCCGGAGCACGCGGGGCCGGTCAGGACGCGCCGGGGCAGGGCGAGGCAGGCCAGGACGAGGCCGGTCAGGTCATCGACCTGACCGAGCACGACGAGACCGAGCCGATCGACGTCGTCCGCCTGCGCAGCGCCATCTCCTGATCCGCGCCTCCCGCCCCCGGCCGCCCGTATCCGCCAGGCTGCCCGGCCCCGCGTGCCGCCCCTGCTCAGAACAGCGGCAGCTGGCCGGGCAGTTCCGGCAGGACGAAGCCGTCCAGCGTCGGCGCGGACGCGCCGAGCACCACCCGGGCCCGGGAGCCGGGGCAGGACACCAGGGCGCCCCGGTCCCGCCCGGCCGGCGGGTCGTGCCGGGCGATCCGGCCGGCGGTCACGGCGCAGTCGCGCCCGCAGGAGGGGCAGGCGCGTCGGGGTGAGTGGGACATGCCCCCAGTCTGCCCTGCGGCACCGACACTCCGCCCGGGCCGGCTAAGGCCCGTCGGACTCCGCCCGGGAGGCGAGCCACGCCTCGTGTGCCCGCTCGACCCGCTCCCACAGCGCCGCCCGGTCCTCCTCGGTCAGCCCGCCGAGGTCGCGGCCGAACAGCCCGCCGACCACCGACCAGAACTCGCCCGGCGTCCCCAGCACCCGCTCGGTGTCCCCCTTGACCGGGTCGGTGCGGTGCAGGACCCGCCCGCGCAGGGCGTCGACGCCGTCCGCGTCGCGCCGCAGCATCGCGAAGGTCCGTACGAAGCCGGAGTCCTCCGCGGTGGACAGCCGCGCGTGGACGGCCTCGAAGTCGGCCGTCGCGGCCGGCGCCGACAGGAAGTTCACCACCGGGCACGGAGCGGCCTCGTTCGTGTACCGCCAGCCGGGCGCGTCTCCGCCGAGCGGCTCCAGCCCGTACGCGAACGCCCCCTGCCGGTGGGTTCCGGTCCGCAGCGGCAGCGGCTCGTGGGGCCCGTCGCCCAGCCCGGCGTCGACGAGGAACTCCCCGCCGTCCACGCGGACGGTCAGCGCCAGGTGGTCGCCGCTGACGTCGCGCCGCTCGCGGTCCGCGGCCCCGAGCACGCCCGCGACGTGGCGCGTCACGTCGAAGCCCAGCTCCTCCAGCAGCAGCGCGAAGGCGCCGTTCAGGTGGAAGCAGTAGCCGCCGTGCCCGGCGGCGAAGCGGCGCGCGGACAGCGCCGGGTCGATGCCGGGCGGCCGGCCCAGCTGGATGTCGATGTTCTCGTACGGGACGCGCTCCAGGTGGGCGCGCTGCAGGGCGAAGAGGGTCTCGGCGGTGGGGCGGGGCGGCCGGGCGAAGCCGAGCCGCCGCAGGTACCCGCCGATGTCCTCCGCGGGCGTGCCGCCGCCGTCGCCGGCGGGGCCGGTGCATATGCCTGAGGTCATCCCCGCACCCTAACGGGCCCTGGGCGCCCGCTACTTGTCGATATCGCCGACGACGAAGAACAGCGAGCCGAGGATCGCCACCATGTCGGCGACGAGGGTGCCGGGCAGCAGCACCGACAGCGCCTGGATGTTGTTGTAGGAGGCCGAGCGCAGCTTCAGCCGGTACGGCGTCTTCTCGCCCTTGGAGACGAGGTAGTAGCCGTTGATGCCGAGGGGGTTCTCGGTCCAGGCGTAGGTGGCGCCCTCGGGGGCCTTCAGCACCTTCGGCAGCCGCTGGTTGATCGGGCCGGGCGGCAGCTCGGCCAGCCGGTCCAGGCAGGCGTCCGCAAGGTCGAGCGCGTTGTGGGTCTGGTCCAGGAGGCACTCGAAGCGGGCCAGGCAGTCGCCCTCGGTCCGGGTGACCACCTCCAGGACGTCCTGGAGCTCACCGTACGCCAGGTACGGCTCGTCGCGGCGCAGGTCGAAGTCGACGCCGGAGGCGCGGGCGATCGGGCCCGAGACGCCGTACGCGTGGACCGCCTCGGCCGACAGGACGCCGACGCCCCGGGTGCGGCCGCGGAAGATCTCGTTGCCGTGCACCAGCTTGTCGTAGACGTCCATGCGGCTGCGGACGTCGGCGACGGCGGCGCGGGTGCGGGCGGCCCAGCCGGCGGGGAGGTCCTCCTTCAGGCCGCCCACCCGGTTGAACATGTAGTGCATGCGGCCGCCGGAGACCTCCTCCATGACGGCCTGGAGCTCCTCGCGCTCCCGGAACGCGTGGAAGATCGGTGTGATGCCGCCCAGCTCCAGGGGGTAGGAGCCGAGGAACATCAGGTGGTTCAGGACCCGGTTCAGCTCGGCGAGCAGGGTCCGCGTCCAGACGGCCCGCTCGGGGACCTCCATGCCGAGCATCCGCTCGACCGCCATGACCACGCCGAGCTCGTTGGAGAACGCCGACAGCCAGTCGTGGCGGTTGGCGAGCATGACGATCTGCCGGTAGTCGCGGGCCTCGAAGAGCTTCTCCGCGCCGCGGTGCATGTAGCCGACGACGGGGTCGGCGCTGACGATCCGCTCGCCGTCCAGGACGAGGCGCAGCCGCAGCACGCCGTGCGTGGAGGGGTGCTGCGGTCCGATGTTGAGCACCATGTCCGTGCTCTCCGCCGCGCCGCCGATGCCGACCGTGGTCTCCGTCATGCGGGCATTGTCGCAGTCATAGGGTGGACGCATGGAAACGGGGACGAAGGACGGGACGGGCCGGCCCGAGTGGGTGCGGCTGCCCGGGGGACTGCTCGGTCTGAGACGGCTGCTGCTGGTGCTGTGGACGGTGCCGCCGGCTGTCGTGAGCGCTGTGGTGCCCGCGCTGCTCTGGGGGCCGGTGTGGGCGGTGTGCGGGGTGTTCTGGCTCGCGGTGCTGGCCTGGGGCTGGTGGCTGCTGGAGCGGAACTGGCGGTCCTGGCGGTACGCCGAGCGCGCCGACGACCTGCTGATCGGCCGCGGGGTGCTGTGGCGGGAGGAGACCGTGGTCCCTTACGGGCGGATGCAGCTCGTCGAGGTGGCCTCGGGGCCGCTGGAGCGCCGCTTCGGGCTGGCCTCCCTCCAGCTGCACACGGCGGCCGCGGCGACGGACGCGAAGATCCCCGGGCTGGCGCCGGCCGAGGCCGAGCGGCTGCGGGACCGGCTCACCGAGCTGGGCGAGGCCAGGTCGGCGGGCCTGTGACCGACGGACCCAGCCGCCGCTGCGGCCCCTCCGACCCCTCCGGCGCGACCGACCCCGTGCCCGGGGAAGCCCCCGCGCCCGCCGCCGCGCCGCCCCCGCCCGCCGGTGAGCCGGGCGCCGAGCAGCGGCTGCACGTGCTGACGCCGCTGCGCCGCGCCTGGGTGCCGATCGCCGCCACCTTCGGCATCGCCGCCCAGCAGGGCGACCGCGTGGCGGAGTGGGCCGGCGGCCTCTCCCCGGTGGTGCGGGCCGCCGTGCTGGCCGCGTTCGTCGCGTTCTTCGCCGCGTACGGCTTCCTGAGCTGGTGGTTCACGCGGTACGCGGTCACCGCCACCGAGCTGCGCATCCGCAGCGGGCTGCTCTTCCGGCGCACCGCCCACATCCGGCTCGACCGCATCCAGGCCGTGGACGTCACCCGGCCGCTGCTGGCCCGGGTGGCCGGCGTGGCCAAGCTGCGGCTCGACGTCATCGGCACCGAGGACAAGGACGAGCTGGCCTTCCTCGACGAGCGGACGGCCGTCGCGCTGCGCGCCGAGCTGCTGGCCCGCGCCGCAGGTTTCGCGCCCGAGCAGGCCGCATGCGTGGGGGAGGCACCGCAGCGCGAGCTGCTGCGGGTGCGGCCCCGGGACCTGGCGGTCGCGCTCGCGCTGACGCTGTCGGCCTGGGCGGCCCTGCCCGCCGCGGCGGCCGCCGCCTTCGCCGTGTCGTGGTACGCGGACGGCCCGTGGGCGTTCGCCGCGCTCCTTCCCGTCCTGGCGGCGGCCTGGGCGGGCACGTTCGGCCGCTTCCTGGAGGAGTACGACTGGCGGGTCGCCGAGTCCCCGGACGGGCTCCGCCTCGACCACGGCATGCTGGACCGGGCCCACGAGACCGTCCCGCCGGGGCGGGTTCAGTCCGTGCGGATCGTGGAGCCGCTGCTGTGGCGGCGGCGCGGCTGGGTCCGCGTCGAGCTGTCCGTCGCCGGTTCGAAGAACGGGGTGCTCGTCCCGGTGGCCACCCGGGCCGCGGCCCGGGAGCTGATCGCCCGGATCCTGCCGGGCGCCGACCCGGAGGCCCTGGAGTTCGCGCCCGCGCCGCGCGGCGCGGCGCGCTGGGTGGTGCCGGTGTGGTGGAAGGGGTACGCGCTGGCGGTCTCGCCGGAGGTCTTCGCGGCCCGCCACGGCCGGCTGTGCCGGCGTACGGACATCGTCCCGCACGCCAAGGTGCAGAGCGTCCGGCTCACGCAGGGACCCTGGCAGCGGGCCCGCGGCGTGGCCGACGTCCACGTCGACCACGGGGCCGACGGCACGGTCACCGCCCGGCTGCGGGCCGCGGACGAGGCCGCCGCGCTGCTCGCCGCCCAGGCGGACCGCTCGCGGACCTCCCGGGCGGGCGCCCGCCCGGACCGCTGGATGGCCGCCGGCTGACACCGGGCCGGGCCGGCCGCGGGGCGGGCGGTTACGCGGCGCCGCCGCCGGCCCGGACCAGGCCCGACTCGTAGGCGAGGACGACGACCTGCACCCGGTCGCGCAGGTTCAGCTTGGTCAGGATCCGGCCCACGTGCGTCTTGACGGTCGCCTCCGACAGCACCAGCCGGGCCGCGATCTCGCCGTTCGACAGACCCTGCGCCACCAGCAGCATGACCTCCCGCTCGCGCTCGGTCAGCCGCTCGATCTCCTTGTTCTGCGGCTCCTGCGTGCCCGTCGGCAGCATCGGGGCGAACCGGTCCAGGAGCCTGCGCGTCGTCGACGGCGCCACCACGGCGTCGCCGCTGTGCACCGAGCGGATCGCGGCCAGCAGCTCCGCCGGGGGCACGTCCTTCAGCATGAAGCCGCTCGCGCCGGCCTTCAGGCCGGAGAAGGCGTACTCGTCCAGGTCGAAGGTGGTCAGGATGATGACCTTCGGGTGCTCGGGGGCCGCGCAGATGCGCCGCGTCGCCTCCACCCCGTCCAGCCGGGGCATGCGCACGTCCATCAGGACCACGTCCACCTTGGTGGAGCGCAGCACCTCCAGCGCCTCCAGGCCGTCGCCCGCCTCGGCGACGACCTCCATGTCGGGCTGGGCGGCGAGCACCATCCGGAAGCCCGTGCGCAGCAGCACCTGGTCGTCGACCAGCATCACTCGGATGGACATCAGTTACCTCGACCTCGTCCTCGTCAACTCTTCTTGAGCGGAAGCAGCGCGCTGATCCGGAAGCCGCCGCCGGGACGCGGGCCCGCGTCCAGGGTTCCGCCGACCATACCGACCCGCTCGCGCATGCCGATCAGCCCGTGCCCGGCGCCGTCGGCGCCGCCGTCCTCGTACATCTCGTGCGCCGCGCCGCGGCCGTCGTCCTCGACGAGCAGCCCGAGGCCGTCGTCGAAGTACACCAGGCGGACGCTCGCTCTGGCGTCCGGGCCGCCGTGCTTGCGGGTGTTCGTCAGCGCCTCCTGCACGATCCGGTAGGCGGTGAGCTCGACCCCGGTGGGCAGCTTGCGCGGCGCGCCCTCCACCTCGAAGTCGACGTCGAGGCCGGCCGCGCGCACCTGCTCGACGAGGACCTCGATCTGCTCCACGTCCGGCTGGGGCACGTAGTCCTCGGACTCCTGCGGCTCGCCGGTGCGCAGCACGCCCAGCAGGCGGCGCATCTCGGCGAGCGCCTGGCGCCCGGTGCCGGAGATCGTCTGGAGGGCCTCCTTGGCCTGCTCCGGCGCGACGTCCATGACGTACGCCGCCCCGTCCGCCTGGACCACCATCACCGAGACGTTGTGCGCGACGACGTCGTGCAGCTCGCGGGCGATCCGGGCGCGCTCCGCGGCCACCGCGACCTTCGCCTGGGCCTCGCGCTCCTTCTCCAGCCGCTGGTTCCGCTCGACGAGCTCGGCGTAGTAGGCGCGGCGGGTGCGCAGGGAGTCGCCGAGCACCCAGGCGAGCGCGAAGGGGACCATGGCGAACAGCGTGAACAGGACGTTCGCCGTGCTGTCGCCCTTGTCGACGGGGAAGCGCAGTGAGTAGAGCGGGGCCGCGGCCAGCCCCGTGCCGAAGGCGGCCCGGGACAGGGACCGCGGGACGGCAGCCGAGGCGGCCACCGTGTAGAGGACGACGAGCATGCCGAAGTCGGCCGTGTGGATCGGGACGCCGGCCAGCAGCTGGTAGGCGCCGGCGCCCACGGCGAGCGCGAACACCGACCGGGTCCACCGGCGGCGCAGGGCGACGGCCGCGCCCATGGCGGCGACCGAGGGCACCGCGAGGAGTTTGGCGGCGGAGCCGGAGCCCGAGCCGGCGACCTCGAGCAGCGCGATCCCGCACAGGAGGACAGCCCAGAAGGTGTCGACCCCCGTGGGGTGTCTGCGGAAGAAGTCGTAGAGGCGCTGCACGTAATCAGGGTAGGAAGACGGGATAGGTGCTGGAGTCAACCACAGGGGCGATCCGTCCTCCGGACGTGTACTCCGCAAGGTGGAGGCCGAGCTTAGCCTGTGGAGGATGAGCACTGAGGACGGACGCCGCGGCCCGGTCGGCTGGCGCGCGGCGATGGAGGCGGCGCTGTACGGGCCCGGCGGCTTCTACGTGCGCCCGGGCGGACCGGGCCCCGCCGGGCACTTCCGGACCTCCGTCCACGCCTCCCCGCTGTACGCGCGGGCCGTGGCCCGGCTGCTGTGCCGGGTCGACGGGCAGCTCGGCCGGCCGGACCGGCTGGACCTGGTCGACATCGGCGCCGGGCGCGGGGAGCTGCTGGCCGGGGTGCTCGCGGCGCTGCCGCAGGAGACGGCCGCGCGGGTGCGCCCGTACGCGGTGGAGAAGGCGGGGCGGCCGGCCGGGCTGGACCCGCGGATCACCTGGGCGGCCGAGCCGCCGCGGGGCGCGGTGGGGCTGCTCTTCGCCAACGAGTGGCTGGACAACGTCCCCCTGGACGTGGCCGAGGACGGGCGCTACGTCCTGGTGGGCCCGGACGGCGCGGAGACCCCGGGCGGGCCGGTGGACGGCGCCGACCGGGATTGGCTCGCGCGCTGGTGGCCGGGGCCGGGCCGGGCGGAGATCGGCCGGCCGCGGGACGAGGCGTGGGCGGCGGCCGTCGCGACGCTGGACCGGGGCCTGGCGGTGGCCGTCGACTACGCGCACACCCGTGCGGGGCGGCCCCCGCACGGCACGCTGGCCGGCTTCCGGGAGGGCCGCCAGGTCCCGCCCGTGCCGGACGGCGGCTGCGACGTCACCGCGCACGTCGCCCTCGACTCCTGCGCCGGGCCGGGCGCGGTGCTGCTGACCCAGCGGGAGGCGCTGGCCGCGCTCGGCGTCTCGGGGGCCCGGCCGCCGCTGGCCCTGGCCTCGTCCGACCCGGCCGCGTACGTACGGGCGCTCGCGGCGGCCGGGGAGGCGGCCGAGCTCACCGCCCGCGGCGGCCTCGGCGACTTCGGGTGGCTGGTCCAGCCGGTCGGCGTGGAGGCCTGGCCGCAGGCCTGAGCGGCCTTCCCGCGGACGCGCGGCGGGGCCGGGCGGTGACGTGCACCGCCCGGCCCCGCCGGACCGTTCCCGCAGGCCGGCTGCCGCCGGCGCTGCTCAGCCCCGGTCCTACTCGGTCACCTCGTGGCCGTGGCCGTCGTGGAGGCCGCCGCCGCTGCCGGCGTTGCCGCCGGTCGGCTGCGAGACCACCGGGCGCGACAGCGGCGCCAGGTCGTGGGCGTAGTGGCCGACCGCGTCCGCGATCACGTCCACGTTGATGTCCAGGGCCTTCTTGTCGATGTTGGACAGGTCGTCGCCCGCGGCGTGGTAGTTCGGGTCGTAGGCCTTGCCCGCCTCGCCGCCGAACTTCGCCGCCTGCGCCGCGGTCTTGATGCCCTCGGCGCCGGTGAAGGTGCCGCCTGAGGGGATGCCGACCTCGATGAACGGGCCGTAGTCCGAGCGGCCCGTGAAGTCGGTGCCCTCGTGCGGGATGTTCTTCGAGTCCAGGAAGTCCGTGATCCCGCGCTCCAGCTGGGCGGAGCCCTCCGGGCCCGGGCCGGCGCCGACGCCGTCGGAGTCGTCGCCGTCGTAGACGAAGTAGGCGGCGTTCGGCGAGCCGATCATGTCGAAGTTGAGGTACAGCTTGATCTGCTTCTTCTGCGCCTCGGTCAGGCCGCCGACGTACGCCTCGGAGCCGAGCAGGCCGAACTCCTCGGCCGACCACCAGGCGAACTTCACCTTGTTCTTGACCTTGTTCTGGCTGCTCGCCAGGCGCTGCGCCACCTGGAGGATGCCGGCGGAGCCCGAGCCGTTGTCGTTGATGCCCGGACCGGCCGCGACCGAGTCCAGGTGCGCGCCGAGGAAGACGGTGTTGTTCTCGTCGCCGCCCTTCGTCTCCGCGATGACGTTGAACGTCTTGCGCTGCTCGCGCAGCTCGCGGATGTCCAGGGTGACCTCGACCGGGCCGGCCGCGGCCTCGGCGGCGAGCTTCTCGCCGTCCGCCTGGGTGACGCCGCCGGTCGGGATCTTCCCGGCGGCCGGGTCGCCGAGGGTGCCGTTGAGGGCGCCGTCGGTGTTGTTGTAGATGACCGCGCCGACCGCGCCGGCGGCCGCCGCGTTGGCCTGCTTCACCGCGAAGGTGCAGCCGCCGCGCTTGACCAGGGCGATCTTCCCGGTGAAGGCGCCCGCCGCGAAGTCGCCGGGCTCGCAGCCGTTGGTGCCGTCGGCGTCGACGGGAGCCGCGGCGAGCTGCGCCGTGATGCCGTCCTCGGGGCCGCTCGCGGTGTACGTCATCAGGTGGATGGGCACGTCGCGGCCGTTCGCGCCGTTCACCTTCAGGGATTCCGCGACCGTCTCGACGTACGTGAACTCGAACTCGTTGCGGGAGACCTTGTAGCCCGCGTTGCGGAGCACCGATTCCACGTACTGGGCGGACTGCACGTGGCCCTTGGAGCCTGCCGCGCGGTGGCCGTTGTTGTAGTCGGCGATCGACTGGAAGACCTTCAGGTGGTTGTAGGCGCCCTTGCCGGTGGAGTCCTTGACCAGCTTCCTGGCCAGGGCGTCGGCGCGGGCGGCGTCGCTCTGCGGGCTGGTCGCCCCGGCCGGTCCGGCCAGGAGCAGGGGGGAGGCGAGGGCGGCGGCAGCCAGGGCGGCGGTCGCGGCAGCTATACGGCGTGACGGCATGAAGGTCCTTCCACGACGGGTGCGAGCGGACACACGGAAGCGAAACGCGCTACGTGGGGGGAGTGGTGGACGCACGTTATAGACGGGGAGGCGGATCTGGCCAGAGTTTTCACTGATTCCGGTTTGTGAATTCCATATATCGGTACATCCGTATGGTTCGAAACCGGCTGTCTCTACCTCAGGACGCCCTCGATGAAGTCGGGTCCGATCCGGGCAACCGCCCCCAGATCCAACTGGTGCTGCGCATATCGGCCCTGACGGCGCGTATGCAGCAGACCTGCCTTCTTCAGGGCCGAAAGGTGACGGGACACCTCCGGAGGGGTGATGCCGTGCACCCGCGCCAGCTCGCTCGTCGTGTACGGCGCCCGGGCCAGACTCCGGCACAGCATCATCCGCATGGGGTGCGCCAGTGCCTCCATTCGGCGGCGGAGCGTCTCGACCGAGCCCGGGGAGGGCAGTTCGGGCCGGCGCACCGGGTAGTGCACGACCGGCCGCCAGCCCGGGGCGTGCAGCACGAGCAGGTGCGGCCAGCCGAAGTGCGTCGGGACGAACACCAGTCCGGGGCCTATCCGGGGATCGGTCGCGGTCGCGGTGCCGTGCACCATCTTGTCCGCGGTGATGACGGTCCGCTCCGGATCGACGCTCAGGGCACCGGAGACCTCCTCCAGCGCGGCCGCCAGCCCCCTGCGGCGCAGCACCTCCGCCTTGTGCCGCGCGTCCGCGGCCTGCTCCGGCCCCACCCGGCGCCACGTCTGCGCGAAGAACGCCTCGTCGCAGTCCTCCAGCAGCCGCCGCAGCCACACCCGTACGGACGCGGTGTCGTCCAGCAGCCGCAGCGAGAACTCCAGCCGGCCGGGCCCGCGCGCCGCGGCCGTCTCCAGCACCCTGGCCCGCGCCCCCGCGTCGGTCAGCGGGGACGGCCCGCCGCCCTCGTTGTACAGCGCCAGCCAGCAGTGCTCCAGGGCGGCCGTCACGAACCGCTCGTCGTCCAGCCGGTCGAGGACGTCGAGCTCCTCCGCGAGCGTCCCCGCGGGCAGGCCGCTGCCGCCGGGGATCCCCGCGAAGGCCATGAATATGTCGGAGAAGGAGCTGCGCCACATGAAGTCGCCCTCCAGCAGCCGGTCCGCGACGCACGGGTCGAGGCAGGCGGCCGTGGCGGCCGTCCAGGAGGCCAGCTCCGGGTGGTGGGCGGGCTGGGACAGCGCGTGCAGGGCCATGCACAGCTCGGCGAGCGGGGAGGGCGCGAACGCGATGCGCTCGTCGGGGAGCCCGGCGATGTCGATGGTGACGCTCATCGGGCCATTCTGGCCGTACGGACCCTCCTGACCAGGCACGACCCGGTCGATTGACGGCGGTTGCCAATCGTCGTGCGGTTCGGCCCGGACGGGTCCAGGGTGGAGGGATGACAGCGATCGAGCAGTACCTCATCGACACGTACCGGGCGGCCCAGCGCCAGGAGGCCCCGCCCCCGCCGCCGGGCCGCCACGACGTCGCCGCCGTGCGCGCGGCCCGTACGTACGCCCGGTTCCAGGCGGTCGTCGACGGCCGCGCGGCGGAACACCCCTGGCGTGCGGCCGTCCGCCGCCTGCTGACCCGCCCGCGGCCCTGCTAGGAGCGGGGGCCGCGGGCCGGCCGGTCAGCCGAAGTTCGGGGCGTTGCGCTCGTAGACCAGGCGCAGCCCCACCAGAGTGAGCCACGGCTGGTGGTCGTCGATCACCGAGGACTCGCCCAGCACCATCGGCGCCAGGCCGCCGGTCGCGATCACGCGCACGTCGTCCGGGTCGCCGTGCGGGCCGGCCAGCTCGCGCGCCATCCGGGTCACGACCCCGTCCACCTGGCCCGCGAACCCGTACACCACGCCCGACTGCATCGCCTCGACGGTGGACTTGCCGATCACGTGCCGCGGCCGGGCCAGCTCGATCTTGCGGAGCTGCGCGCCGCGCACGCCGAGCGCCTCCATCGAGATCTCGATACCGGGGGCGATCACCCCGCCCACGTACTCGCCGCGGGCGGACACCGCGTCGAAGGTGGTCGCGGTGCCGAAGTCCACCACGATCGCGGGGCCGCCGTAGAGCTCGACGGCCGCGACCGCGTTGATGATGCGGTCCGCGCCGACCTCCTTGGGGTTGTCCATCAGGATCGGCACGCCCGTCTTGATGCCGGGCTCGACCAGCACCGCCGGGACGTCGCCGTAGTAGCGGCGGGTCACCTCGCGCAGCTCGTGCAGCACCGACGGCACCGTCGAGCAGATCGCGATGCCGTGGATGCCGTCGCCGAGCTCGCTGCCCAGCATCGGGTGCGTGCCCATCAGGCCCTGCATCAGGACGGCCATCTCGTCGGCCGTGCGGCGCGGGTCCGTGGAGATCCGCCAGTGCTCGACGATCTCCTCCCCGTCGAAGAGGCCGAGCACCGTGTGGGTGTTGCCCACGTCGATGGTGAGCAGCACCGGTTACACCGCCTCGCGCAGGTCGAGGCCGATGTCGAGGATGGGCGAGGAGTGGGTCAGCGCGCCCACCGCGAGGTAGTCGACGCCCGTCTCCGCGTACGCGCGGGCCGTGTCCAGGGTGAGCCGGCCGGAGGACTCCAGGACGGCCCGCCCGGCCACCAGCGCGACGGCCTCCTCGGTTTCCGGCACCGTGAAGTTGTCCAGCAGGATCAGGTCGGCGCCCGCGTCGAGGACCTCGCGGACCTGGTGCATCGTGTCGACCTCGACCTCGATCGGCACCTCCGGGAACGCCTCGCGCACGGCCCGGAACGCCTCCGCGACGCCGCCCGCGGCGACGACGTGGTTGTCCTTGACCAGCGCGGCGTCCGACAGGGACATGCGGTGGTTGACGCCGCCGCCGCAGCGGACCGCGTACTTCTCCAGGGAGCGCAGGCCCGGCGTCGTCTTGCGGGTGTCGCGGACCTTCGCCTGCGTACCCTCCAGGACGTCCGCCCAGCGGCGGGTGGCCGTCGCGATGCCGGACAGCCGGCACACGATGTTCAGGGCGCTGCGCTCGGCCGTCAGCAGGTCCCGGGTGCGGGCCCGCACCGACAGCAGCACGTCGCCCTTCTGCACCGCGTCGCCGTCCTCGGCGTGCCGCTCGACCTCGAAGGACTCGGTGCAGACGACCGAGAAGACGGCCTCGGCGATCCGCAGGCCCGCCACGACGCCGTCCTCGCGGGCGACGAAGTCGGCCACGGCCTCGGCGTCCTCGGGCACGGTCGCGACCGTGGTGACGTCCTCGCCGCCGTCGAGGTCCTCGGCCAGCGCCATGTGGGCGATGTCCTCGACTTCGACCGGGTCCAGCCCGGCCTCGGCCAGCAGCCGGGCGAGCGCCGGGTCCAGGCCGCTCTCCTCGCCGTCGGCGCAGCCGCAGCCGTCGCCGCAGCCGCCTTCGTTCTGCTCGATCAGGGGGAGTTCGGGGGTGCTCACGTTGACTGCTCCTGGCTCAGGGGGTGCTGTACGGACGGGAAGTCCGCGGAGTCGGTGGTGGTGACGACCAGGGCCCGCTTCTCGGTGGCGGACAGCCTGACGACGAGGTGGCGGCGCCAGGCGGCGTCGTCGCGCTCGGGGAAGTCCTCGCGCCAGTGGCAGCCGCGGGTCTCCTCGCGCCGCAGCGCGGCGGCGACCAGGACCCGGGCCACGCACAGCAGGTTCGTGGCCTCCCACGTCTCGGTCCCCGGCACGGCGGTCTTGCCGTCGGCCTCCTGGGCCGACAGCGCGGTCGCGTACAGGTCCTCCAGGGCGGCGGCGGCCCGGCGCAGCGACTCGGCGGAGCGGAGCACGCCCGCCCCCTCGGTCATGATGCGCTGGACCTCCTGGCGCGCCTCTGCGGGCTGGAGCGGGCCGGTGGAGGGCACCGGGATGCCCGGGCCGGTGCCGGCGGGCTGCGTGCGGGCGATGTCCTCGGCGATCCGCTCGGCGAAGACCAGGCCCTCCAGCAGCGAGTTCGACGCCAGCCGGTTCGCGCCGTGGACGCCGGTGCAGGCGACCTCGCCGCACGCGTACAGGCCGGGCACGGTGGTGCGGCCCTGCAGGTCGGTGCGGACGCCGCCGGAGGCGTAGTGCGCGGCGGGCGCGACCGGGATCGGCTCCGTGACCGGGTCGATGCCGTGCGCGCGGCAGGCGGCGAGGATCGTCGGGAAGCGCTGCTCCCACATCTCGGCGCCGAAGTGCCGGGCGTCCAGGTACATGTGCTGCGCGCCCTGCTCCTGCATGCGGCGCATGATGCCCTTGGCGACGATGTCGCGGGGCGCGAGCTCGGCCAGCTCGTGCGCGCCGACCATGAAGCGGACGCCGTCGGCGTCGACGAGGTGCGCGCCCTCGCCGCGGACCGCCTCCGACACGAGCGGCTGCTGCCCCTCCGCGTCGGGCCCGAGGAAGAGCACGGTCGGGTGGAACTGGACGAACTCCAGGTCGGAGACCTCGGCCCCGGCGCGCAGCGCGAGCGCGACGCCGTCGCCGGTGGACACCGACGGGTTGGTGGTCGCCGAGAACACCTGGCCCATGCCGCCGGTCGCGAGGATCACGGCGGGCGCGTGGACGGCGCCGACGCCGTCGTGCTGGCCCTCGCCCATGACGTGCAGGGTGACGCCGGCGGTGCGGCCCCCGGCGTCCTGGAGCAGGTCCAGGACCAGGGCGTTCTCCACGGTGCGGATCCCCGCGGCGTGGACGGCCTCGACGAGTGCCCGGGAGATCTCGGCGCCCGTGGCGTCGCCCCCGGCGTGTGCGATGCGGCGCCGGTGGTGGCCGCCCTCGCGGGTCAGCTCGATCTCGCCGGTCTCGGCGGACGTGTCGAAGCGGGCCCCGGAGGCGATCAGGCGCCGCACGGCGTCCGGCCCCTCGGTGACCAGCAGCCGCACCGCGTCCCCGTCGCACAGCCCGGCGCCCGCGACGAGGGTGTCGTCCAGGTGCTGCTCGGGGGTGTCGCCCTCGCCGAGGGCGGCCGCGATGCCGCCCTGGGCCCACCGGGTGGAGCCGTCGTCCAGCCGGGCCTTGGTGACGACGACGGTGCTGCGGCCCGCGGCTGCGCAGCGCAGGGCGGCGGTCAGGCCGGCCACGCCGGAGCCGACGACCACGACGTCGGCGTCGAGGGCCCAGCCGGGTGCGGGCGCGTGCAGCCGTATGCCGGTGCCGGCGGAGGCTGCGCCAGGGGTGCTCACGAGTGTGCTCCGAACTCCAATGGGATGTTGTCGATCAGCCGGGTGGCGCCGACCTTTGCGGCGACGGCCAGCACGGCCCGCCCGGTGAAGTCCGGGCCGACGTCGGTGAAGTCCTCCGGATCCACCAGGGCCAGGTAGTCCAGCACCAGCGGCGGGTCGAGCCGCCCGGCCTCCTCCAGTACGTGCAGCGAGGCGGCGCGCACGGCGTCTGGCAGGCCCGTCCCCGCGGCGGACACGGCGTGCGCGTCGGCGGAGGCCCGGATCTCCCCGAGCCGGGCGAGGGCGGTGGCCCGCTCGTCGCTGGCGGGGGAGGCCTCGGCGCGGGCGCGCAGCGCGGCCTGCGCGGCGAGCCGGTCGCGGCCCGCGAACAGGGCCCGGGACAGGGCGAGGGCGGTGCGCCGCTCCGCCGTGTTCAGGTAGCGGTTGCGGGAGGACAGGGCGAGCCCGTCGTCCTCGCGGACGGTCGGTACGCCGACGATCTCGACGGGGAAGTTCAGATCGGTCGCCATCCGCCGGATCAGGGCGAGCTGCTGGGCGTCCTTCTGGCCGAAGAGGGCCAGGTCGGGGCGGGTGAGGTGGAGCAGCTTGGCGACGACGGTGAGCATCCCGTCGAAGTGCCCGGGCCGGGTGGCGCCCTCAAGCCGCCCGCCCATGGGCCCGGAGCTGATCCGGACCTGCGGCGCGCCGCCGGGGTAGACCTCCTCGACGGCCGGGGCGAACACGGCGTCGGCGCCGGCCTCCCGGGCCAGGGCGAGGTCGGCGTCGAGGGTGCGCGGGTAGCGGTCGAGGTCCTCGTTCGCGCCGAACTGGAGCGGGTTGACGAAGACGGTGACGACGACCTGCCCCTCGGGCCCGGCCTGCTCGCGCGCGGTGCGGACCAGGGTCGCGTGCCCCTCGTGGAGGGCGCCCATGGTCATGACGACGGCCCGCGGGCCGGAGCCCGCCCGCGGCAGCTTGGCCAGCTCCTCGGCGGTGTCGATCAGCAGCAGGTCGCGGCTCACCGGCCGTCGCTCCCTTCGGCGCCGCCCGCGGCGTCGGCGCTGTCTGCGAGGACCCCCAGGAGGTCCTCGGCGAGTTCGGGCTTGAGCAGTCCGTGCGCCAGCGCGCGGTCGGCCGTCGTACGGGCCATCGCCAGGTATCCGGAGACCGTGCCCGGAGCGTGCTTGCGCAGCTCCGACACGTGCGCGGCGACCGTGCCGGCGTCACCCCGGGCCACCGGCCCGGTCAGCGCGGCGTCGCCCGAGCGCAGGGCGTTGTCCAGGGCGGCGCCCAGCAGCGGGCCGAGCATCCGGTCCGGGTGCTCCACGCCGGCCTTGCGCAGCAGCTCCATGGCCTGCGCGACCAGCGTGACGAGGTGGTTGGCGCCGAGGGCCAGGCCCGCGTGGTACAGCGGGCGGGCCTCCTCCGCGATCCACTCCGGCTCGCCGCCCATCTCGATGACCAGCGCCTGCGCGGCGAGCCGCAGCTCCTCGGGGGCGGTGACGCCGAAGGAGCAGCCGGCGAGCCGCTGCACGTCGACCTCGGTGCCGGTGAAGGTCATCGCCGGGTGCAGCGCCAGCGGGAGCGCGCCCGCACGGCGGGCCGGGTCCAGGACGGAGGCCCCGTACCGGCCCGAGGTGTGCACGAGGAGCTGCCCGGGCCGGACGGCGCCGGTCTCGGAGAGGCCCTGCACCAGCCCGGGCAGGGCGTCGTCGGGGACGGTCAGCAGCACCAGGTCGGCCAGCTCCAGCACCCGCGCGGGCGGGACGAGCGGCACGCCGGGCAGCATCCGCTCCGCGCGGCGGCGGGAGGCGTCGGAGACGCCGGAGACGGCGACGGGCCGGTGGCCGGCCAGCCGGAGGGCGCAGGCCAGCGCGGGGCCGACCCGGCCGGCCCCGACGACGCCGACGGACAGCCGGGCGGGCCGGGCGGACGGATCCGGGGGTTCCGTCGGATGGGGTGCGTTCACGCGGGAAGGGCCTTCCGTTCCAGTCCGCGGGGGTACCGGACGATACGCCGCCATGCTAGCCCCTGGCCGCCGGGCGCGATCAGCGATGATCTGGGCCATGACGGATGACATCGAGCGGGCGAACCGGCTGGTGGCGGCCGCCCGCACCGCGCGGCGCACGCTGTGGCGCGGCGCGGGCGAGGCCACGGTCGGCGAGCTGCTCGCCGACCTGGCCGCCCCGGACCCCGACGAGCCGGCGGACCTGTACGGCGACGGGGTCGTCGCCCGCCTGGAGGAGCGCGTGGCGCAGCTGCTCGGCATGGAGGCCGCCGCCTTCTTCCCCTCCGGGACCATGGCCCAGCAGGTCGCCCTGCGCTGCTGGGCCGGCCGCACCGGCAGCCCGGTCGTGGCCCTGCACCCGATGAGCCACCCCGAGGTGTGGGAGGGCGGCGCCCTGTCGCTGGTCTCGGGGCTGCGCACGGTCCACCCGACGCGGGAGCCGCGCCAGCCGACCGCCGAGGAGGTCGCCGGGCTCGCGGAGCCGTTCGGGACGCTGGTGCTGGAGCTGCCGCTGCGCGACGCCGGCTTCCTGCTGCCGTCCTGGGAGGAGCTCGAAGAGCTCGTCGGCGCGGCCCGGGAGCGGGACGCGGTCGTCCACTTCGACGGGGCCCGGCTGTGGGAGTCCACCGTCCGCTTCGGCCGCCCGCTGCCCGAGATCGCCGGACTCGCCGACTCCGTCTACGTCTCCTTCTACAAGTCGCTGGGCGGCCTCAGCGGGGCCGCCCTCGCCGGGCCGGCCGCGCTGGTGGAGGAGGCCCGGGTGTGGCGCCACCGCTACGGCGGCCAGGTCTTCCGCCAGTTCCCGCAGGCCCTGTCGGCGCTGGCCGGACTGGAGCGGGAGCTGCCCCGGCTGCCGTTGTACGTCGCCCACGCGCGGACCGTCGCCAAGGCCCTGCGGGAGGGCTTCGCCGCCGCCGGGACGCCCTGGTTCCGGATCCATCCGGAGGAGCCGCACACCCACCAGTTCCAGGTGTGGCTGCCGTACGCGGCGGACCTCCTGACCGAGGCGGGGATCCGGCTCGCGGAGGAGACCGGCACGATGCTGTTCCGCAGCTGGTCGCCGGGGCCCGTGCCCGGTCTGTCCGTGACGGAGGCGGAGGTGGGCGCGCCCGGCCTGGAGTGGAGCGCCGAGGACGTCGTCCGCGCCGTGGAATCCTTCGCCACCCGCCTGGAACCGGCCACGACGCACCGAATTCGGCCGAAGTAGCCGAACGGGGCCCGCCCCGGAGTTACCGTCCCACCACGGGAAGCACCAGCCCGTCCCTCGGAGGAGAGACCACATGACCGCTCACCCCGCCTGGCAGAAGTCCTCGTACTGCGGCGACGGAGATGCCTGCGTCTACGTGTCCGCCGCCCCCGGCCACCTCGTGCGCGTCGCCGACCTGAGCGACCCGGCGCACCTCGTCCTGGCCACCACGCAGGCCGCGTGGGCCGACTTCCTGCGGGCCGTCAAGGAGCACGGCTGACGCAGGCCGGCCGCCGCGGGTCCCCCGGGCGCCGCCCGGCCGCCGCGCCGCAAACGCGACGATCAGGGGATTTTGTCCGATTAGCGCGTATCTTCGGCCCATGCCCACGCCCTACGGAACCCGCGGCGGCATGGCGTTCAGCGCCGCCGAGCTGCGCGTGCTCAGGCGCACGCTCGCCCGTGCCCTCCAGCCCTCACCGGCCCCGCCGACGGCCGCCGAGGTCCAGGACTGCCTGCACCTCGCCCAGGCGGTGGACGACGCGGCCCGGGAGGCGGGCCGGCTCAGAGCGTTCCTCCTCGCCGACCTCGACCGCTACCGCAGAGCCCTCCCCGGCAGCCGCTCCGGCTACCTGGGACTCCTCGCGGACGCCCTCGCCGCCGGCTGCGAGCCGCTCCCCGAGGACCTGGACGCCCTGCGCGGCCTGCGCCCGCACCCGGCCGCCGAGGCGCTGCTGGAGCGGATCCGCACCGCGGCCGAGCACCCCCTGCCCCGCCGCAGGCCGGTCGTCGGCCCGCCGCGCACCCGGCTGCTGGCACTGGCCGGCGGCCGGGAGGGCGGCCAGGAGCCGCCGCCGCGGCCCAAGCCCGGCCCGAAGGAGCCGGCCCGGCCCCAGCGGCCCGCGGAGCGGCCGGGCGAGCGGCCCGCGCAGCGGCCCGTACCGACCCCGGGCGAGGTGTTCCCGCCGCGCCGCAGGCCGACCCCGCCCCCGGCGGCGGACCTGGCCGCCGGGTAGCTACGCTGGGGGGCATGGACTACGTTTCCGCGCTCCTTCCCCCCGTCGTCATGGCCGCGTTCTTCATCGCCCTCATCGTGACGATCGTGAAGAGCCAGGGCGGCGCCAACAAGGCGAAGGAGGACGCGGCCGTCGACGCCGCGCTCGCCCGCGCCGAGTCCGCCCGGCAGTCGCAGCCCTGACGGGCCGAGCACGACCCGGGCGTACGGCCTTCCGGCCGTGCGCCCGATTTTTGTGCCCCTTTCCGCGCGCAATTCCGTACATTCCGCACTATCGTGCAGGTGTGCCCCGGCCCTTGGGAGAACTCGAAGACGCCGTCATGACGCGGGTGTGGCAGTGGAACCGCCCCGTCACGGTGAGGGAAGTCCTGGAGGACCTCCAGCAGGAGCGGTCCATCGCCTACACCACGGTCATGACCGTGATGGACAACCTCCACCAGAAGGGCTGGGTCCGCCGCGAGGCCGAGGGCCGCGCCTACCGCTACACGGCCGTCTCCACCCGGGCCGCCTACTCCGCCGCCCTGATGAACGAGGCCTGGTCGACCAGCGACAGCCCGGCCGCCGCCCTGGTCGCCTTCTTCGGCATGATGTCCGCCGAGCAGCGCGAGGCCCTCCGCGACGCCATCCGCATCGTCCAGCACGACGACGAGGCGGCCGCCGAACCGGCCCCGCAGGCCCCGGCCGCCGCCGAGCCGCCCCCGCAGGAGCCGCCGGCCGCGGAGGGCTCCGCCGGGCAGGCCGCGGCACCGGGGCGATAGCGTCCGGCCATGGCCGACATTTCCGCTGCCCCCGCAGAAACGGTGACGATCCGCCGTGCCCGCACCCGCGATGTCCGCGCACTGCGCAGACTGCTGGACCAGTACGTGCACCAGCGGATCCTCCTCGACAAAGCCCCCGTCGTCCTTTACGAGGACATCCAGGAGTTCTGGGTGGCCGAACGGGACTCCGACGGCGTGGTCGTCGGCTGCGGCGCTCTCCACGTCATGTGGGAGGACCTCGCCGAAGTCCGCACTCTCGCCGTCGACCGCGACGTGAAGGGGGGCGGTGTCGGCCACCTCCTGCTCGTGCAGTTGTTGGAGACCGCCCGCGCCCTCGGCGTCAGCCGGGTTTTCTGCCTCACCTTCGAAGTGGACTTCTTCGCGAAGCACGGCTTCGTCGAGATCGGGGAGACCCCGGTCGAGACCGATGTCTACATGGAGCTCCTCCGTTCCTATGACGAGGGCGTCGCCGAGTTCCTCGGTCTCGAACGGGTGAAGCCGAACACGTTGGGCAACAGCCGCATGCTTCTGCGTCTCTGATCGATCACGGCGGCTTTTCCCGGGGTCCGCGCACCTGTGGCCTATGTCCGAATCGCGCACGTTTCCCTCCCCGTTGCGGTCCTGAACCTCTCCCCGGGGGTTTGTGTTTTCCCCGGAAAAGCGGTTTCCTTTCCGCGTACTGCTTTTCGATGAAAGGAAATCCGGTGGCACAGAAGGTTCAGGTCCTTCTTGTCGACGACCTCGACGGTGGCGAGGCGGACGAGACCGTGACGTTCGCTCTGGATGGCAAGACCTACGAGATCGACCTCACCACCGCCAACGCGGAAAAGCTCCGTGGTCTGCTCGAGCCGTACACCAAGAGCGGGCGCCGCACCGGCGGCCGTGCCGCAGCCGGCCGCGCCAAGGGCCGCGCCGCCTCCGGCTCCGGACACCCGGACACCGCCGAGATCCGCGCGTGGGCCAAGGCCCAGGGGATGAACGTCAACGACCGCGGGCGCGTCCCGGCCGAGATCCGCGAGGCCTACGAGAACGCCAAGGGCTGACCGCTCAGCGGCGTGCGCCGCCGCAGCCGCGCCCGGTGGCACTCCGTCGCCGCCGCGGCTACCAGGCGCACGAGATCGGGCCGCTCCGCGGCCCCGCCGCCCCGCCCGGGACCGGGCAGGGCGGGCAGCAGGGCCTCGCACCCCGGTCCGGGGGGCCGCAGCCACACGGCGGCCCCCCGGAGGCTTCCCCGCGGCCACCGCCCCGGTGGGACCGGGGCGGTGAAGGCACCGCCCCCACCCAGGGCGGTGAGGTCCAGGGCGACCCCGCCCCACTCCAGCCAGTCCAGCAGCCCGCCCAGCTCGTCTGCGCTCCCCGCGGCCAGCAGGAAGCGCATCCGGCCGCCCTCCAGGGCGACGGGACCCGTCGGCACGGTCCGCCGCAGCAGCTCCGCCCCCGCATCGGACGGCAGCTCCAGGGCGTCGAACCGGATCCCGGTGGGCAGTGCGCCGGGCGGGCCGCCCACCACGGGCCAGCCGAGGACGTCCTCGTACCAGGAGTCGAATCCGGCGTCCGGGGCGGAGCGGGGCGGCGGAACGGTGAAGGCCATGCCCGGAGCAACTCCGGGAGGCCCGCCGGGTTACGCTGGGCGTCCCGACAGGTGCGGAACGTAAAGCCCGCCGCCGGCGGAGTCCCGCATTCGGGACGGAATCGTGTTCGCCCGTAGCGGAGGGACGCGGTGCCGCGGGCATGGAGTGTCAGTGTGCACGGGTAAGACATTCCTAGTGGATCGGGGCGACACGCTGATTTGAGCGGTTCCGTTCGCCATCGGCGTACACGTGTGACGGGTATCTGCCTGGCCTGCGGGAACATCGTCTCGCACCATCGGGTTGGAGCAGTTGTCGGCTGTTGGAGCCGGTTTTCCCCAGGACACGGGGGTGAGCCGCGGACGGATGTCGGCAGTTGGAATGAGCTGTCCCGCCCCGCGGGACTAGCATGCGGAAGGACAGGGCGGGGACCGACCCCGAACTGCCCGACCGCTCTGAGGAGCGATAAACGATGTTCGAGAGGTTCACCGACCGCGCGCGGCGGGTTGTCGTCCTGGCTCAGGAAGAAGCCCGGATGCTCAACCACAACTACATCGGCACCGAGCACATCCTCCTGGGCTTGATCCACGAGGGTGAGGGTGTCGCCGCTAAGGCCCTGGAGAGCCTCGGGATTTCGCTCGAGGCTGTTCGCCAGCAGGTTGAGGAGATCATCGGCCAGGGCCAGCAGGCCCCGTCCGGGCACATCCCCTTCACCCCGCGGGCGAAGAAGGTCCTGGAGCTTTCGCTCCGAGAGGCCCTCCAGCTCGGCCACAACTACATCGGCACCGAGCACATCCTGCTCGGCCTGATCCGCGAGGGCGAGGGCGTCGCCGCCCAGGTCCTGGTGAAGCTGGGCGCCGATCTCAACCGGGTCCGTCAGCAGGTCATCCAGCTGCTCTCGGGCTACTCCGGCGGAGGCAAGGAGTCGGCCACCGCAGGCGGCCCGGCCGAGGGCACCCCCTCGACCTCGCTCGTCCTGGACCAGTTCGGCCGCAACCTCACCCAGGCGGCCCGCGAATCCAAGCTCGACCCGGTCATCGGGCGCGAGAAGGAGATCGAGCGGGTCATGCAGGTGCTGTCCCGCCGCACCAAGAACAACCCGGTCCTCATCGGCGAGCCCGGCGTCGGCAAGACCGCCGTCGTCGAGGGCCTGGCGCAGGCCATCGTCAAGGGCGAGGTGCCCGAGACCCTCAAGGACAAGCACCTCTACACCCTGGACCTGGGCGCCCTGGTCGCGGGCTCCCGCTACCGCGGCGACTTCGAGGAGCGCCTGAAGAAGGTCCTCAAGGAGATCCGCACCCGCGGCGACATCATCCTGTTCATCGACGAGCTCCACACGCTCGTCGGTGCGGGCGCCGCCGAGGGCGCGATCGACGCCGCCAGCATCCTCAAGCCCATGCTGGCCCGCGGTGAGCTCCAGACCATCGGCGCCACCACGCTGGACGAGTACCGCAAGCACCTGGAGAAGGACGCGGCCCTGGAGCGCCGCTTCCAGCCGATCCAGGTGGCGGAGCCCTCGCTCCCGCACACCATCGAGATCCTCAAGGGCCTGCGCGACCGCTACGAGGCCCACCACCGCGTCTCCATCACGGACGAGGCCCTCGTGCAGGCGGCCACCCTGGCCGACCGCTACATCTCCGACCGCTTCCTGCCGGACAAGGCGATCGACCTGATCGACGAGGCCGGCTCCCGGATGCGCATCCGCCGGATGACCGCACCGCCGGACCTCCGCGAGTTCGACGAGAAGATCGCGGGTGTCCGCCGGGACAAGGAGTCGGCGATCGACTCGCAGGACTTCGAGAAGGCGGCCTCCCTCCGCGACAAGGAGAAGCAGCTCCTCGCCGCGAAGGCCAAGCGCGAGAAGGAGTGGAAGGCCGGCGACATGGACGTCGTCGCCGAGGTCGACGGCGAGCTCATCGCCGAGGTCCTCGCGACCGCGACCGGCATTCCCGTCTTCAAGCTGACCGAGGAGGAGTCCTCGCGCCTGCTGCGCATGGAGGACGAGCTCCACAAGCGCGTCATCGGGCAGAAGGACGCCATCAAGGCGCTCTCCCAGGCGATCCGCCGCACCCGTGCGGGTCTGAAGGACCCGAAGCGCCCCGGCGGCTCGTTCATCTTCGCCGGCCCGTCCGGTGTCGGTAAGACCGAGCTGTCGAAGACGCTCGCCGAATTCCTCTTCGGCGACGAGGACGCGCTGATCTCCCTCGACATGTCGGAGTTCAGCGAGAAGCACACGGTTTCCCGCCTCTTCGGTTCGCCCCCCGGCTACGTGGGCTACGAAGAGGGCGGCCAGCTCACCGAGAAGGTGCGCCGCAAGCCGTTCTCCGTCGTCCTCTTCGACGAGGTCGAGAAGGCCCACCCGGATATCTTCAATTCCCTTCTCCAGATCCTGGAGGACGGTCGCCTGACCGACTCCCAGGGCCGGGTCGTGGACTTCAAGAACACGGTCATCATCATGACCACCAACCTGGGCACCCGGGACATCTCGAAGGGCTTCAACCTGGGCTTCGCCGCCACGGGCGACGTCAAGACCGGCTACGAGCGCATGAAGGCCAAGGTCAACGAGGAGCTGAAGCAGCACTTCCGCCCCGAGTTCCTGAACCGTGTCGACGACACGGTGGTCTTCCACCAGCTGTCGCAGGACGACATCATCCAGATCGTCGACCTGATGATCGCCAAGGTGGACGAGCGCCTGAAGGACCGCGACATGGGCATCGAGCTGAGCGGCGACGCGAAGCTCCTGCTCGCCAAGCGCGGCTACGACCCGATCCTGGGCGCCCGCCCGCTGCGCCGGACCATCCAGCGCGAGATCGAGGACATCCTGTCGGAGAAGATCCTCTTCGGCGAGCTGCGCCCGGGCCACATCGTGGTCGTCGGCAAGGAGGGTGAGGGCGAGGACGCCAAGTTCACCTTCCGCGGCGAGGAGAAGTCGGCCCTGCCGGACCTCCCCCCGATCGAGGCGACGGGCTCCGGCCCGGACCTGAGCAAGGGCGCGTGACCGCGCGGTCCGCACAGGCGGCCTGACGCACCAGGGGCGGCCCCGGAACCACTCGGTTCCGGGGCCGCCCCTTTGCGTCGGCGGCGCCCCCGCGGGCACTCTCCGGGCCGCGGAACCCGCCCCGCAGGGCCCGCAGGGGCCTCCGGCCGGTGACAAGGGGCACAGGGCAAAACGGACGTCCTATGACCTTTCGTAGATCCAGTGTCCGATTTGTCCCCACCCTGCCCCTGGCATCAGTGCTGGCAGCGGGCGGTCTACGGCCTGCGTCACACGACCCCCGGCTACGAGCCGGGGTAGTAAAAGGGACGTTTGGGGATGGCGTGGGGCGCGGGTTACCAATGAGGGGCAAGCCCGGCACCCGGTCGCACAGCGTGCCGGGCCGCCTGATGCCTGACTGCCCTTGTCCCCGGCCCCGGAGGTCTTTCATGTCCGCGAAGCGCGTCACCACCCCCCGTACCCGTCTCGCCATCGGCGCAACCGCCATCGGTGCGGCCCTGGCCCTGGGTGCCGGGACCGGCTCCGCGTTCGCCGACGAGGCCCCCACCAGCCTGACCGCCACCGCCGAGCTGGTCGCCGCGCAGGCGTCCGCCCAGGCCTCCGCCGCCGCCCAGGCCTCCGCCAAGGCCGGCGCCTGGCAGAAGCCGCTCTCCACCTACACGCTCAGCGCCACGTACGGCAAGGGCGGCAACCTGTGGTCGCGCAAGCACTCCGGCCAGGACTTCGCCGTCCCGGTGGGCACCCCGGTCAAGTCCGTCTCCGCCGGCGTCGTCGTCAAGGCCGGCCCCAACGGCGGCGGCGACGGCCCTGCCTACGGCAACGCCGTCGTGGTCAAGCACGCGGGCGGCACCTACTCGCAGTACGCGCACCTGTCCAAGATCCAGGTGAAGGTCGGCCAGAAGGTCGCGAAGGGCAAGCAGATCGCCCTCTCCGGCAACACCGGCAACTCGACCGGCCCGCACCTCCACTTCGAGATCCGGACCACCCCGAACTACGGCTCCTCCGTCAACCCGGTCGCCTTCCTGCGCGCCGCCGGCGTCACCCTCTGACCCGGAGCCCCTCCGAACGGCACGGCAGGCCCGGCGGGGATCCCCTCCGCCGGGCGGGCTCAGTAGAGCAGCCAGGCCCCGGTCGGCTCGACCGACGCATTCGCCTTGCCCGGCTTCAGCGTGTCGACCTGCGCCGCGGACAGCGCCTTGTCATAGGTCTGGATGCTGTCCATGGCCCCGTTCCACGCGGCCGTCCACTTGTCCTCGTGCCGGACCCGCGCCAGCTGGAGCGGCCCCTTCGCGTCGTGGATGCCGGGAACCGCCGCCTCGCCGGCCTTCTTCCCGTTCACGTACAGGGCGATCTGCTTGCGCTCCGCGTCGTACGTCGCGGTCAGCTCGGCGAAGGTCTTCTCCATCTTCGAGCTCTTGCCGCTGACGACGACGGTCGTGGCGTCCGCGCCCTGGTCCCCGGTCTGGACGCGGAACACCCAGGCCGGCTTCCCCTTCACCTGGTCCAGGCCCAGCGCGAACGACGACGACTTCTCGTTGCCCTGGCTGACGGCGATCTGCCGGCCCTTGGTGGAGCGGACCCAGACGCGGGCCGAGACGGTGAAGCTCTTGGACGTGTCGACGATCTGCTTCTCGGACTCCGCGTAGGAGTTCTCACCGCCCCTGGTGCGGATCTCGAAGCGCTTGTCGATCGGGAAGACGCCCGCGTCGGGGCCCATCTTCAGCGGCGCCTTGCCGGCGCGGTCCCGGATCTGCGTCGGGTCGTCCTTGACGGTGGGGCTGTTGTCCACGGGCTTCTTGCTCTTGGAGCCGCTCGGCGAGGGCGAGCCCGGCTCGGAGGCCGCCGGCCGGCCGTCCGCCTGCGGCTGCTCCCCGCCGTCCCCGCCGAGCAGCCAGAACGCGCCGCCGCCGGCGAGCAGCGCCAGCACGGTCGCGCCGCCGACGATCCCCCACGTCCTCTTCTTGCGCCGCTCGGACGCCGTGCGGTCGGCCAGCGCCTCCCAGTCGGGCTGCCCGGACTGCTGCGGGTAGAACGGCGCCGGTGCCGGGGCCTCGTGGACGGGCAGCCCGGCCGGCGGCCACTGCGCGGGCGGCATGGTCGGATTCTGCTGGAACGGCCCGCCGGGCGCTCCCGGCGCTCCGGGCGCTCCCGCTCCGGCCGGTGCGCCGGGGCCGTCCTGCCGGTACGGGTTCGGGGCGCCCGCCTGCGGGAAGCCGTAGCCGCCCTGCGGGGCGGCCCCGCCCGGCGGAGGGCCGAAGCCGCCGCCCGCCGCGGGCTGTCCGGGCGGGAAGCCGTAGCCGCCGCCGGGTGCCGGCGGGACCGGCGGGAACCCGTAGCCGCTGTTCCCCGGAGCGGGCTCGGGCTGCGGGGTGTTCGGGGGATGCTTGCCGTCGGTCATGCCAGGGATGCTAGAACACGCCGCCGTACAGGCGTACGACCCGGTCCCATCCCCCGTATGCCGCCGCTCACTCCGGCAGCCGGACGATCGGGAAGCTGCCCGTCGCCGTCGGCGCGTGCTCCGGCAGCCACAGGACGGCCACCGCACCCGCGGCGGACCCCTCCTGGTCCGAGCCGCCCGGGGCGGCCACGTTCCGGAACGTCAGCCGTGCGCCCAGCACACGCGCCTGCCCCTCCGCGATGGTCAGCCCCAGCCCGTGGCCCCCGCCGGCCCGGTCCGTCGACCCCGTGCGGAACCGGCTCGGGCCCTCCCGCAGCAGCGCCTCGGGGAAGCCGGGGCCGTGGTCGCGGACCCGGACCACCCGGCCCTCGACGTCGACCTGGACCGGCGGGCGCCCGTAACGGGCCGCGTTCGCCAGCAGGTTGCCGAGGATCCGCTCCAGGCGCCGCGGGTCGGTGCTGACGATCTCGTCCGCGACGATCCGGACGGTCGCCTCCGGCATCTGCGCCGCCACCCGGCGCCCCACGAACTCGCCCAGCGCCAGGTCCTGGAGCTCCGCCCGCTCGGACGCGCTGTCCAGCCGGGCCACCTCCAGGACGTCCTCGACGAGCGCCCGCATGGCCCGCGCCCGGTCCAGGACCAGCTCGGTCGGCCGGCCCGGCGGCAGCAGCTCCGCCGCCGTCAGCAGGCCCGTCACCGGGGTCCGCAGCTCGTGCGCGATGTCCGCGGTCACCCGCCGCTCGGCCTCCAGCCGCTGCTGGAGGGCGTCCGCCATGGCGTCGACCGCGCGCGCCAGGTCGTCGGTCTCGTCGCGGACGACGCCGCCGACGGCGTCCCGGACCCGCACGTCGGGGTCGCCGTGGGCGACGCGCTGCGCGGCGGCGGCGGCCTTCCGCAGCCGACGGGAGATCTGCCCGCCGATGAGCACGCCGAAGGCCGCGCCGGCGACGACGGCGGTCAGCGAGCCGACGACCAGCGCCCGGTCGAGGTCGCGCACCAGCTTGGCGCTGTCCTTGAAGGTGGTGTGCAGGGAGAGGACCTGGCCGTTGCCGAGCGGCACCGCCGCCCACACCTCGGGCAGGCCCCTGCGGGACTCCTGGATGTAGGTGCCGCGCCGACCCGACTTGGCCTTCTCCCGCAACTCCGCGGGCAGGTCGGGGTCGTTGAGCTTGGCGCCCATCGGCGGCTTGCGGCCGGCCTCGACGTTGCGGGCGATGAACTGGACGCGGTCGAGCTGCACCTCTCGGGCGCTGTCGAGCATCGAGGTCCGGGCGCCGCTGTGCACGACGAGGCTCAGGGCGACGACGACGAGCGCGGCGACGGCGGCGATGGCCGAGGCGATCTTCCAGCGGATGCCCGTGCGGAAGGTGAAGCGTCTCATCCCTTGAGCTTGTATCCGAAGCCGCGGACCGTTTCGATCCGGTCCTGCCCGATCTTGGTGCGCAGGCGCTGCACGTGGACGTCGACGACACGGGTGTCGCCGCCCCAGTCGTAGTCCCAGACCCGCTCCAGCAGCCGGTCCCGGGAGAGCACGGTGCCGGGCGCGGAGGAGAACTCCAGCAGCAGCCGCATCTCGGTCGGGGTGAGCGCCACCGGCGCGCCCGCCCTGCGGACCTCCATGCCCTCGGTGTCGACCTCCAGGTCCCCGAAGGCGAGGATCCCGTTCCCGGGCCCGCCGTCGCCGGGCCCGCCGGCCCCGTTCGGGCCGCCTGCGTGGCCGAAGCGGCGCAGGACGGCCCGGATCCTGGCGACGAGGACGGCGCCGTCGAACGGCTTGGTGACGTAGTCGTCCGCGCCGGCCTCCAGGCCGAGGACCACGTCGATGGAGTCGGCCCGCGCCGACAGCATGATCACGGGGACGGTGGACTCGTCGCGGATGCGGCGGCACAGGCTGACGCCGTCCATGCCGGGCACCATCACGTCCAGGAGGGCGATGTCGGGCCGGCAGGCCCGGAAGGACTCCAGGCCCGACAGGCCGTCGGGCATGGCGGTGACCGTGAACCCGTCGCGCTCCAGCGCCAGGGTGGTGGCCTCGCGGATGACGTCGTCGTCCTCCACGAACAGGACATGGGTCTCGGCCATGCGCACGCCTCGCCTCGGTATCTTCGCTTCGTCGGCGGGCCGCCCGGGCCCGGGTCCTGGGTCTGCCGGCGCCGGGTCGCCCCGGGTGCCGGCGCGGCGCCTCAGCCCTTCGGGCTGACCGCCGGGGCGGGCAGGGCCCCGCCGTCGATGTTGCTGTAGTCGGTGTGCACGCGGTCGTGCTCGGTGAACCTCTCCCCGTCCCAGCGGTAGGTGACCACGTCCTCGCCGGAGGGGTAGGCGAGCGGGTCGCTCTTGCCGTACACCGGCTTGGTGACGACCAGGTCGCCCCGGTCGATCTCCGCGTAGACGGGCGGCTGCTCGTCCGAGAACACATTCTCGTACCTGCCGTCCTCGGCCCGGTACACGTAGGAGCCGCGGCCCAGGGCGTCGGCGCAGGACAGCACGTTCACCACGATGTCGGCGGCCGGGCCGCCGGTGACCTTCCCGTAGCTGACGTCGACCGGGTACTCCTTGCCCGTGCAGGGCTTGAGGTCCCGCTTCACCTGCGGGTTGACCTTGGGGTCCGCCATCAGCAGGGCGACCGGGTCGACCTTCTGGTACGGCTTCCCCGACCCGCCCGGCGCACTCGGCGCGGTGCCCGCCGGGGCCGGCGGCGAGCCGCTCTTCGCGACGGTCTCCGTGCGGGCGGGGCCGCCGTCGCGCAGCCCCGTCCCCGCGGCCGAGCAGCCGACCGCGAACAGCACGGTGCCGACGAGGACGATCGTCCCCGCCGACATCAGTACCAGCGGCCCTCTGCCGCTCAGGAGTTGGCCGTTCAGGCCGCGCACCGCTCACGCCTCTCGTACCGGATGGTGGGGTCACCGCGGTGGTCACCGCGCTCCAGCGCGCGCATGTCCAGGTTCCGGTTCTCCAGCTCCTGCCGGAGCCGGGCCAGTGCGCGGTGCAGGGTGCTCTTCACAGTACCCGTGGACATGCCCAGCGCGGCAGCGGTCTCCTCCGTGCTCATCTGCTCCCAGTGTCGCAGCACGACGACGCTGCGCTGCTTGGGGGCGAGCACCTTGAGGATGTCCATCAGCAGGGCGCGGTCGGCGCGCTGCTCGGTGCCGTCCTCGACGGAGGCGTCCGGGAGCTGTTCGGTGGGGACCTCCTCCAGCTTGCGGGCGCGCCACCACTCGGTACGGGTGTTGATCATGACGCGCCGCAGGTAGGCGTCGGCCAGGGACTTGTCGGCGATGCCGTCCCAGCGGCCGTAGGTGCGCACGAGGGCGGTCTGGAGCAGGTCCTGGGCGTCGGTGGGGTCCGGGACCAGGCGCCGGGCGCTGCGCAGCAGCGCGTCCTGCCGGGTGCGTACGTACTCCTCGAAGCCGAGTACCTCGCCGTGCGCCATCTCCGACCGCCTCCGTTCCGTGCACCGCTCGTCCGCTGCAACGGACCCGAAGGTACGGAGGCGTTGTCACGAGCCTGTGCGGGCCAGCCTGCGGTGGGCGCACGGACACCCATAGGTTGTGTAACAACGCCCGTGAGCTGGGCTTTCGCCGAGAAAAGCGGAATGGATCAGTCAGTCGGAGGCGGGATGCTGCGGCAGCCGGTACATGCCGCCGGACAGCGGTTCCACCAGCCCGTCGGCCACGAGCCCGTCCAGCGCGCGGGCCCGCTGTACGGGCTCGTTCCACACCGTGTCCAGCACCGCCTGGGGAACCGGCCCGACCGCGTCCCGCAGCACCGCGAGGAGCTTGCCGCGGACCTGCCGGTCCGTCCCCGCGTACGTCTGCCCGCGCCGCGGCGGCCCGTCGTGCGCGGGCTTGCCGGCCAGCCGCCACGCGCACTGGCCGGCCACGGGGCAGCGGGCGCAGTCGGGGTTGCGGGCCGTGCACACCAGGGCGCCGAGCTCCATGGAGGCCGCCGCCCAGCGGGCCGCGGTCGCCTCGTCCTGCGGCAGCAGCTCGCGGGCCAGGCGGCGCTCGGCCGCGGTGGTCGCGTTCGGCGGGTACTCGACGCCGGTCCGCGCGCGGGCGAAGACCCGGCGGACGTTGGTGTCGAGCACGGCGTGCCGCTGCCCGTACGCGAACGAGGCCACCGCGGCCGCCGTGTACTCGCCGATACCGGGGAGCGCCAGGAGCTGCGCGTGGTCCCGCGGCACGTCGCCGCCGTGCCGCTCCGTTATGGCCACGGCCGCTCCGTGCAGCCGCAGCGCGCGCCGCGGGTACCCGAGCCGCCCCCAGGCGCGTACGGCCTCACCGGGGGCCTCGGCGGCCAGGTCGGCGGGGCGCGGCCAGCGGGCCAGCCACTGCCCGTACACGGGCAGGACCCGGCTCACGGGTGTCTGCTGGAGCATGAACTCGCTGACCATCACACCCCACGGGCCGGCCTCGGGGCGGCGCCAGGGCAGGTCGCGGGCGTGCTCGTCGAACCAGTCGATGACCGGCGCGTGCAGCGGGTGGGGGGCCGCCGGGGCGCCGGCGGCACCGGGGGAGCCGGCGGGTGCGGTGGTGGTCGTCCGGGATGCAGTCATGGCTACCGCATCCTGGCACGTTTCAGGTCCGGCGTGCGGAGCCCGGACCGGTGAACCACATGGCCGTCGCGTTGCCGCTCGCCCGCATGGACGCGGCGATCCGGCCGACCGGCCCGGTCAGCGCCAGGACGAAGAGGGCGGCGACGATCCCGCCGCCCACCAGGCCCACGGCCACGTCGTGCGGGTAGTGCACGCCGACGAAGACCCGGGAGTACGCCATCAGCACCGCAATCGGCAGGGTCAGCAGCACCAGCCGGCGCAGCGCCAGGGCGAGGGCGACGGCCGCGGCGCCCGCGATGGCGGAGTGGTTGCTGGGGAAGGACCAGTCGCCCGGCTCCGGGCACACGGAGAGTGAGGCGGCCGCATTCGCGACGGCCCGGCAGGGCCGCTCCTCCTGGACGAGGACCTTCACGGTCTCGGAGACCACGTACGCGAACGCGGTGGCGAGGGGCGCGAGGACCGCGAGGGACACCGCCCGCGGGCTGCGCTGCCCGCGGGCGCGCCACCACACGGCTATGAAGAGGAAACCGAATATCAGCAGCCCGAGTTCGGTCCACACTTCGAACGCCGTCTGCACCCAACCGGGTGCCGAGCGGGCGGAGTCGGTGATGTCGCGGTAGAGGTCCGAGGTGTCCATGGTGACCGACCGTACTCAACGCCCGCGGGCGGCCGCGTGCCACCCCTGGCTGATAGTCCTCCCCGCGCCCTCCGCCTCCAGGATGATCATCGGCAGAACCGGGCGGATGTGCGGCATGTAGGGCGCGGTTCGGGCCCCGGATTCTCGTAGAGTTCCGTCCGTGGGATCTATGCGCAATCCGGTCGGGCCGCTCCCCTCCTCCATCTACTGGCGACGGAGGGCCGTCCTGGCGTCCGTCGTGGCGCTCATCGCGCTGCTCGCCGTATGGGCCGTCAGTTCCGGTGGCGGCACCTCCAGTACGAACGGGAAGGGCCAGGACGGACCCGACCCGGCGGCCTCGATCACACCCGGGCCCTCGGGCACCGGGCCGGCGATCAGTCAGGCCCCGGGCGGGCGAACCGAGTCGGGCGCCGGAACCGCCAAGAACGGTGAACCAAGCTCCGGTTCGGGCGGCGGCGCGGGCTCCGGCGCCGACTCCGGCTCCGCGGCGGGCGCGGGCGGCGGCGCCGGTGCGGCCGGCGGCGCGGCCGCGGCGCAGGTGCCGGCGGACTCCCCGCTGCCGACGTGCTCGACGAGCGCCCTCCAGTGGGAGGTCAAGAGCGCCAAGAACGAGTACGAGGCGGGCGAGAAGCCGCGTCTGGAACTGATCGCCCGCAACATCACCGGATCCACCTGCAAGGTCGATCTCGGCCCCAGGCAGGCCGTCGTGACGATCCTCCAGGCCGGCACCAGCAAGGCCGTCTGGTCCTCGGCGGACTGCCCGCAGGGCGCGGGCACGGCGTTCTTCCGCGTGCCGGCGCAGGGCGAGACCAGGCACACCGTCGAGTGGGACCGCAAGCCGAGCGCCGCCGACCAGTGCCAGACGCCCCCGCAGGGCGCGGCCGTCCCCGACACCTACGTGGTGGAGGCCAAGGCCCCGGGACTGCCGGTGGCGCGGACCTCGTTCGTGCTGAAGCCGGAGTAGGCGCGGCGGGGGCCGGGAACGCCGGCCCCCGTGGGCCCCGCCCCCGCCCGCGTCCGTCAGACGTAGCGTTCCAGGATCGAGGACTCCGCCAGGCGGGACAGCCCCTCGCGGACGCTGCGGGCGCGGGCCTCGCCGACCCCGTCGACGGCCTGGAGGTCGTCCACGCCGGCCGCGAGCAGCTTCTGCAGCCCGCCGAAGTGCTCCACCAGCCGCTCGATGATCGCGCCCGGCAGCCGCGGCACCTTCGCCAGCAGCCGGTAGCCGCGCGGCGACACCGCCGAGTCCAGCGTCTCGGGCGAGCCCGTGTACCCCAGCGCCCGCGCCACGATGCCCAGCTCCAGCAGCTCCGGGTGCGTCAGCGCGTCCAGGGCCGGCAGAGCCTCCTCGACGGTGCGCGACCGCTTCGCCGTCGGCTCGGGCACGTAGTCCCGGATGACGAGCTCCCGCTCCTGCTCGATCCCGACCGTCAGCTCGTCCAGCTGGAGCGACAGCAGTCGCCCGTCCGTGCCCAGCTCGACCACGTACTCCGCGATTTCCGTCGCGATCCGGCGGACCATTTCCAGCCGCTGCGCGACGGCCGTGACGTCGCGCACCGTGACCAGGTCCTCGATCTCCAGCGCCGACAGCGTGCCCGCGACCTCGTCCAGCCGGAGCTTGTACCGCTCCAGCGTGGCGAGCGCCTGGTTGGCCCGGGACAGGATCGCGCCCGACTCCTCCAGGACGCGGCGCTCCCCGTTCACGTACAGGGCGATCAGCCGCATCGACTGCGAGACGGACACGACGGGGAACCCGCACTGCTTGGAGACGCGGTCCGCGGTGCGGTGCCGGGTGCCGGTCTCCTCCGTCGGGATCGAGGCGTCCGGGACCAGCTGCACGCCGGCCCGCAGGATCTTGGTGAGGTCCTTGTCGAGGATGAGTGCGCCGTCGAGCTTGCACAGCTCCCGCAGCCGGGTCGCGGTGAACTCCACGTCCAGGACGAAACCGCCCGTGCACATCGCCTCGACGGCCTTGTCCATGCCGAGGACGATCAGGCCGCCGGTGTTGCCGCGGACGATCCTCTCCAGGCCGTCGCGCAGGGGCTGGCCGGGTGCGACCGCGCTCAGGGAGGCACGCATCATGGCCTCCTGCCTGGAGCTCGCGCCCGACTTCCCGGATGCTGCTGCCCCGTCCTTGGCTGCCACTGCACTCCTCCGGTCGCGGGTTGCGCCGCCTGCGTAGGGCCGGGCGGACCAGCACAAAGTCTACCGGCGCCCGCTGCGCGCCCGCCGTGGCTTCGCCAGGTGCGCCCCGGGGGACCCCCGCACACGCCCGCCCGCAGGCCCTCCCGGGGCTATTCGCGGGCCGTCTCGCGGGCCGTCTCGCGGGAGCGCCGGCGGGGCAGAACGCGCAGCGCATCGCCCATGTCCGCGACCTCCGTGACCTTCATGCCGGCGGGCACCTTCCCCGGGTCGGCGGGCACCAGCGCGTGCGTGAACCCGAGCCGGTGGGCCTCGGCGAGGCGCCTCTGCACGCCGGTGACCCGGCGGACCTCGCCGGCCAGGCCGACCTCCCCGATGGCGACCAGGTTCTTCGGCAGCGGGACGTCGCTCGCGGCCGAGGCGAGCGCCAGGGCGACGGCCAGGTCGGCGGCCGGCTCGGTCAGCTTCACCCCGCCCACGGTGGCGCTGTAGATGTCCCGCTTGCCGAGCGCGGTGATCCGGCCGCGCTGCTCCAGCACGGCCAGCATCATCGAGACGCGGGAGGTCTCCAGCCCGGAGGTGGTCCGCCGCGGGGAGGGGATCTGCGAGTCGACGGTCAGCGCCTGCACCTCGGCGACCAGCGGCCGCTTGCCCTCCAGGGTGACGGTCAGGCAGGTGCCGGGGACGGCCTCCGCGCGGCGGGTCAGGAACAGCCCGCTGGGGTCGGCGAGGCCGGTGATGCCCTCGTCGTGCAGTTCGAAGCAGCCCACCTCGTCGGTGGCGCCGTACCGGTTCTTCACGCCGCGCACCAGGCGCAGCCGGGCGTGCCGGTCGCCCTCGAACCCGAGGACGACGTCCACCAGGTGCTCCAGCAGCCGCGGGCCGGCGATGGCGCCGTCCTTCGTGACGTGGCCGACGAGCAGCGTCGACATGCCGCGCTCCTTGGACGCCCGGATCAGGGCGCCGGCGACCTCGCGGACCTGGGCCATGCCGCCGGGCGCCCCGTCGATCTCGGGGGAGGCGACGGTCTGGACGGAGTCCAGGACCAGCAGCGAGGGGTTCACGGCCTCGATGTGGCCGAGGACGGCCGACAGGTCGGTCTCGGCGGCGAGGTAGAGGTGGTCGCTGAGCGCGCCGATGCGGTCGGCCCGCAGCCGCACCTGGCTCGCGGACTCCTCCCCGGTGAGGTACAGGGTGCGGTGGGAGGGGCCGGAGGCCTTGGCCGCCACGTCCAGCAGCAGCGTCGACTTGCCGACGCCCGGCTCGCCGGCGAGCAGGACGACGGCGCCGGGGACGAGGCCGCCGCCGAGCACCCGGTCCAGCTCGTCGACGCCCGTGCTGCGGGCGGTCGCCGTCCTGCCGTCGACCTGCGCGATCGGCAGCGCGGCGGTCGAGACGCGGCCGGGCGCGGTGGTCCGCACGGCGGCCGCCCCCATCTCCTCGACGGTGCCCCACGCCTGGCACTCGGGGCAGCGCCCGAGCCATTTGGCGGTGGTCCAGCCGCACTCGGTGCAGCGGTAGGAGGGCCGGTCCTTGGCGGACGAGCGGGATGTACGGGCAGCCATGGCGCCCACCGTAACGGCAGGCGCCGACAGCCCGGCGTCAGTCGGGCGGTCAGCGGCTGTTCGATCTCGTCACCCGTAAGGGCTAAAACAGCTCAAGGCTTCACGGCTCCCGGCGGGCTGCCGCCTACCTTCGCCAGGGTGAACAGCAGCAACCAGGAAAGCCCCGCCCGGCGCTCCGGCGCGCAACGGGCGCACGGGCGCACGCCCCCCGAGGGGCGCGAAAGAGAACAGGCGCCCCCCTTCCGGCACGAGCCGTACCTGGACGGCCTGTTCACGTACTGCCTGTCCGTCCTGTGCGACCACGACACGGCCACCGACGTCCTCGCCGACGTCCTGGCCGTGGCCGAGCGGCACCCCGGCCGCTGCCCCGACGAGAGCGACCGCCGCGCCTGGCTCTACGCCCTCGCCCGCTGGGCCTGCCTGCGCCGCCTCGCGGAACGGCAGGGGACCCGGCAGGGGACCCGGCAGGGGGCGCACACCGCCCGGCGTGCGCCGGAGCACACCGAAGCGCACCGCGCCCCCGGCGACCGCCCCCGCGACACCGCCGCGCACCGGCGCACCGAGCTGGCCCGGCTCGCCTGGCCCGAGGCCGCCGGCACCACGCCCGAACAGCGAGAGGCCCTCGAACTCGCCGTCCGCCACCGCCTCGGCGTACCCGAGCTCGCCGCGGTCCTCGGCACCCCCGAGGCCGGCGCCCGCGAACTGCTGGCCGGCGCGGCCTGCGAAGTGGAGCGCACCCGCGCCGCCCTCGCCGTCGTCGAGACCGGCGGCTGCCCCTCCGTCTCCCGGCTCACCGGCGGCGGGCAGCTCCTGCTGTCCACCACCCTGCGCACCGAGCTCGTCCGGCACGTGGACGACTGCCCGCGCTGCCGCCGCCTCGCCGAACGCGTCGACGCCGCCTCCCCCTGGCCGGGCTCCTGCGGCATCGAGGCGGCCCTTCCCCTCGTCCAGGCCCCCCGCACCGCCGTGCACGCCGCACTCCAGCGGCCCGGCCGGAGCCGCGGCCGGCCCGCCCCGCGCTTCGACCGCACCGGCTTCCCCGTGGACCCGCGCGACCGGGCCGCCCGCCGCGACCGGCTGCGGGCCCGAGCCGTCACCACCACCGTCGTCGCGACCGTCGTCGCAGCGCCCGTACTCGCCCTGTGGACGGCCCACCGCGGCGGCCCCGGCACCGGCGAACCCGCCGGCGCCGACGCCACGCGGATCTCGGCCGGCGAGGCGGAGCTCCCGCCGGGCCGGGCGGGCGGCAGCCCCATGCGGGCGTACGAGAACACCGGCGGAACCGGCCGCACCACCGGCGCCCCCGGCTTCGCCGGACCCTCGCCCTCCGTCTCCGTCGAGGTGATCAGCACCGGCGCCCCGGCCGCCCCCGACCGGCCCGGCGCCCCGGGCCGGCTCACCGTCTCCGCCTCCGCCGACGGCGCAACGACCGTGCTCACCCTGACCGCCTCCGGCGGGGCCCCGGTGCACTGGCGGCTCTCCTCCGACGGCCCCTGGCTCCGCGCGAGCCGGACCGCCGGCACGCTGGCGCCGGGCGACTCCGCCCGGATCCTGATCACGGTGGACGGCGCATCCGAGCCCGTCGGCCCCTGGACCGCCCGCGTCGGCGTCGACCCGGGAGGCGCCGTCGTCGCCGTACGCGGCAGCGGCCGCCCCGCACCGGCCGGAAGCGAGCCCCCCGCCCCCGAGCCGACGCCGACGCCCACCCCGACACCCACCCCCGAACCGACCCCGACCCCGACCCCGACGCCGACACCCGAGCCGACACCCTCCGGGACCCCCGAGCCCACGCCCACCGCCACGCCGGACGACCCCGGAGGAACGGTTCCCCCACCCCCCGCCGACCCCGCTCCGTGACCGCCGCGCCCCGCCCACGAGGTGCGCGCACAGATCAGCGCGGCCACCCTGGAACCAGCGGGGGACCCCGGAGGACCAGGAGGTCCGGATGAGCATGCTGGACAAGCTGAAGCAGATGCTGAAGGGACATGAGTCCACGGTCGACCAGGCCGTCGACAAGGGCGGCGACATGGTCGACAAGAGGACGCAAGGCAAGTACGCCCGCCACGTCGACACGGCCCAGGAGCGGCTCAAGGACCAGTTCGGCACCACCGGCCGCGACCAGAACCCGCCCCCGCCGCCCGCCCCGCCGCAGCGCTGACCGCCCCGGCGTCCCGGGCGGCCGGCCCGGCACCCGGGCCGGCCGCCCGCGCTACCCCGCCGCCGGCGGGCCCGGCGGGTCCGCCGGGTGCGGCGCCATCGGCAGCAGCGACGCCAGCCGGGCCTCGCACAGCCGCACCAGCTCCGCGTACGCCTCCGCTCCCATGAGCTCGACCAGCTCCGCCCGGTACGACACGTACACCGGCTGCCCGGCGCCGTGCGCCGACGTCGCCGACGTGCACCACCAGTGCAGGTCGTGCCCGCCCGGCCCCCAGCCCCGCCGGTCGTACTCGCCGATGGAGACCTGCAGCACCCGCGTGTCGTCCGGCCGGTCGATCCACTCGTAGGTGCGCCGGATCGGCAGCTGCCAGCACACGTCCGGCTTCGTCTCCAGCGGCTCGCGCCCCTCCCGCAGCGCCAGGATGTGCAGCGAACAGCCCGCGCCCGCCGGGAACCCCGGCCGGTTGAGGAAGATGCACGCCCCCTCCCACCGGCGGGTCTGCCGCTCCCCGTCCTCGTCCCTCTGCACCCACCCGGTGCCGGTGCCCACGTCGTGGAACTGCCACAGCTCCGGGGAGAGCCGGGCCACGTGTTCCGCGACCCGCTTCTCGTCGTCCTCGTCCGAGAAGTGCGCGCCCAGCGTGCAGCAGCCGTCCGAGGCCCGGCCGGCCTGGATGCCCTGGCAGCCGCTGCCGAAGATGCATGTCCAGCGCGAGGTCAGCCACGTCAGGTCGCAGCGGAAGACCTGCTCGTCGTCCGCCGGGTCCGGGAACTCCACCCACGCCCGGGGGAAGTCGAGGCCGGTCTCGTCGCCCGCGGCCGCGGCGGGTCCTACCGCCTCGGCCTTCTTGCCGCTCTTGCCGTTCTTGCCGCTCTTGGGCTTGTCGGCCTTCTTGGTGTGTGGCACGCAACCAAGCCTATGCCGCTCTTCGGGCACCCCCGGCTCCCGCCGCACAGTAGCGTTTCCCCTTATGAGACTCGGTGTCCTCGATGTGGGGTCGAACACGATCCACCTGCTGGTGGTGGACGCGCACCCCGGCGCGCGCCCGCAGCCGGCGCACTCGCACAAGGTCGAGCTGCGCCTCGCCCAGCTGCTCGACGAACACGGGGCGGTCACCCGCGACGGCATCGAGCTCCTCGTCTCGGCGATAGCCGGCGCGGCGCAGGCCGCCGAGGACAAGGGCTGCGAGGACGTCCTGCCCTTCGCGACCAGCGCCGTGCGCGAGGCCACCAACGCCGACGAGGTGCTGGCCCGCGTCAAGGCCGAGACCGGCGTCGACCTGGCCGTCCTCAGCGGCGAGGACGAGGCGCGGCTCACCTTCCTCGCCGCCCGCCGCTGGTTCGGCTGGTCGGCGGGCCGCCTGCTCGTCCTCGACATCGGCGGCGGCTCCCTGGAGATCGCCTACGGCATCGACGAGGACCCGGACGCGGCCGCCTCCCTCCCGCTCGGCGCAGGCCGCCTCACCTCGGCCTGGCTGCCGGGCGACCCGCCGGAGCCGGCCGACATCCGCGCCCTGCGGCGGCACGCGCGGGCCCAGATCGCCCGCGTCGTCCGCGAGTTCAGCCGCTTCGGGACCCCCGACCACGTCGTGGCCACCTCCAAGACGTTCAAGCAGCTGGCCCGCATCGCCGGCGCCGCCCGCTCCGCAGACGGCCCCTACGCGCAGCGCGAACTCTCGCGCAAGGCACTGGAGGAGTGGGTGCCCAAGCTCTCCGAGATGACCGTCGAGCAGCGCTCCACCCTCCCGGGCGTCTCCGAGGGCCGCGCCGCCCAGCTGCTGGCCGGGGCTCTGGTCGCCGAGGGCGCCATGGACCTCTTCGGCATCGACGAGCTGGAGATCTGCCCGTGGGCGCTGCGCGAGGGCGTCATCCTGCGCCGCCTGGACCACCTGCCCACCTGATGCCGCGCCCGGCCCGGCCGGCCGCGGCGGCCGGTCTGCCCCCGGCCGCGCGGGGCCCGTACCCTGTCCCCGTGGCAGAACCCGTCCGCGTCCCGACCGCGAAAGTCGCCCTCTCCACCGCCTCCGTCTACCCGGAGTCGACGGCGACCGCCTTCGAGATCGCCGCGCGCCTCGGCTACGACGGCGTGGAGGTCATGGTCTGGACGGACCCGGTCAGCCAGGACATCGACGCGCTGCGCCGCCTCTCCGACCGGCACGGCGTGCCGATCCTCGCCGTCCACGCGCCCTGCCTGCTGATCACCCAGCGCGTCTGGTCGACCGACCCGTGGATCCGGCTCCGGCGGGCGCAGGCCGCCGCCGAGCGGCTCGGCGCGAGCACCGTCGTCGTCCACCCGCCGTTCCGCTGGCAGCGCCAGTACGCCCGGGACTTCGTCACCGGCATCTGGCGCATGGCCGACGAGACCGGCGTCCGGTTCGCCGTCGAGAACATGTACCCCTGGCGCTACCGCGACCGCGAGATGCTCGCCTACGCGCCCGAGTGGGACGTCACCAAGGACGACTACCGGCACTTCACCGTCGACCTGTCGCACACCGCGACCGCCCGCACCGACGCCACCGCGATGGTCGACCGGATGGGCGACCGCCTCGCGCACGTCCACCTCGCCGACGGCAACGGCTCCGCGAAGGACGAGCACCTCGTCCCCGGCCGCGGCACCCAGCCCTGCGCCGAGCTGCTGGAGCGGCTCGCCGCGAACTCCTTCGACGGGCACGTCGTCATCGAGGTCAACACCCGCAGGGCCATGTCCTCCGCCGAGCGCGAGGCCGACCTCGCCGAGGCCCTCGCCTTCACCCGGCTCCACCTGGCCACCGCCCCGGCGCGCCGCCCGTGACCGGAAACGCTGCGCAGGCGGGCACCGCCCCCGCCGCGCCCGCCCGGCAGCGGCACCTGACCGAGGACTGACCCTCCCGTCCCGGCATCCGGACCGGCTGTCCGCATCCCGGTCCGGGGGCGTAGCCTCGTAACCGAGCCATATCCGCAGTCGCGGCGGCGCCCCGGCGCCACCGCACTCATGGGGAGTGAACCCGATGCCCGAGCTGAGGTCCCGCACTGTCACCCACGGCCGCAACATGGCGGGCGCCCGCGCCCTCATGCGTGCGTCGGGCGTAGCGAGCGAGGACATCGGGAAGCCGATCGTCGCGGTCGCCAACTCCTTCACCGAGTTCGTCCCCGGCCACACCCACCTCGCGCCGGTCGGCCGGATCGTCTCCGACGCCATCCGCGCGGCAGGGGCCGTCCCCCGTGAGTTCAACACCATCGCCGTCGACGACGGCATCGCCATGGGCCACGGCGGCATGCTCTACTCGCTGCCGTCGCGCGACCTGATCGCCGACTCCGTCGAGTACATGGTCGAGGCGCACTGCGCCGACGCCCTGATCTGCATCTCCAACTGCGACAAGATCACCCCGGGCATGCTGATGGCCGCGATGCGCCTGAACATCCCGGTCGTCTTCGTCTCCGGCGGCCCCATGGAGGCCGGCCAGGCCACCCTCGTCGACGGCACCGTCCGCAAACTCGACCTGATCAACGCCATCGTCGACGCGGTCAACGAGAACGTCTCCGACGAGGACGTGCTGCGCATCGAGGAGAACGCCTGCCCCACCTGCGGCTCGTGTTCCGGCATGTTCACCGCCAACTCGATGAACTGCCTCGCCGAGGCCATCGGCCTCGCCCTCCCCGGCAACGGCTCCGTCCTCGCCACCCACACCGCCCGCCGCGCCCTCTACGAACAGGCCGGCCGCACCGTCGTCGAGATCACCAAGCGGTACTACGAGGACGGCGACGAATCCGTCCTCCCCCGCAACATCGCCACCCGCGAGGCCTTCGAGAACGCCATGGCCCTCGACATCGCCATGGGCGGCTCGACCAACACGATCCTGCACCTCCTGGCCGCCGCCCAGGAAGCCGGCCTCGACTACGACCTGAAGGACATCGACGCCGTCTCCCGCCGCGTCCCCTGCCTGGCCAAGGTCGCCCCGAACGTCGCCCCCGGCGGCACCTACTACATGGAGGACGTCCACCGGGCCGGCGGCATCCCCGCCATCCTCGGCGAACTCCACCGCGGCGGCCTCCTCAACAAGGACGTCACCACCGTCCACTCCCGGGGCCTGGAGGACTGGCTCGCCACCTGGGACGCCCGCTCCGGCACCGCCTCCGCGGAGGCGATGGAGCTGTGGCACGCCGCCCCCGGATGCAAGCGCTCCGCGACGGCCTTCTCCCAGTCCGAGCGCTGGGAGTCCCTCGACCTCGACGCCGAGAACGGCTGCATCCGCTCCGTGCAGCACGCGTACAGCAAGGACGGCGGCCTCGCCGTCCTCAAGGGCAACATCGCCGTCGACGGCTGCGTCGTGAAGACCGCCGGCGTCGACGAGTCGATCTGGACCTTCGAGGGCCCGGCCGTCGTCTGCGAATCCCAGGACGAGGCCGTCGAGAAGATCCTCTCCAAGCAGGTCAAGGAGGGCGACGTCGTCGTCATCCGCTACGAGGGCCCCAAGGGCGGCCCCGGCATGCAGGAGATGCTCTACCCGACCTCCTTCCTCAAGGGCCGCGGCCTCGGCAAGGCCTGCGCCCTGATCACCGACGGCCGCTTCTCCGGCGGCACCTCCGGCCTGTCCATCGGCCACGCCTCCCCGGAGGCCGCCTCGGGCGGCACGATCGCCCTCGTCGAGGACGGCGACCGCATCCGCATCGACATCCCGAACCGCTCGATCGACCTCCTCGTCGACGAGGCCGTGCTGGAGGCCCGCCGCGAGGCCCTCGGCGGCGTCTACGCCCCGAAGAACCGCGAACGCAAGGTCTCGGCCGCCCTCCGCGCCTACGCGGCGATGGCGACGAGCGCCGACAAGGGCGCGGTCCGCGACGTCTCGAAGCTGACGGGCTGACGCACCCACCGCGAAGCCCCGGCCGCCGCACCTGCGGCGGGCCGGGGCTTCCGTGCACCCGGGCCAGGTCAGGGCTGGGTGAAGTGGCCGAGCAGGTCGGCGATCACGTGCGTGCTGCCGCCGAAGCTGTTCCACACGGCCGCACCGCCGCCCGAGACGGGCGTGGTGACGTGGTTGGGGACGGTGTCCCCGGGCCGGGTGTTCACGCTGCTGGCCGCGGGGCGCGCTGCGCCGGCCGCGTAGACGGTGAGGAACCCGGCGCCGGTGGACTCGGTCGCCGTCACGTTGAGGACGGCCCCGACGGCACCCGCCGGCAGGCCGGTGACCGCGGCGGTCGCACCCGGGGCGAGCCTGCCGGTGGTGCGGGTGTCGGCGAGGCGCTTGGGCACTGCGGGGGTGAACAGGGCCCGGCCGTCCTTGCCGTACCAGCCGACCGCGTCCACGACGACGTGGGTGGAGCCGGTGTTGGTCCACAGGGTGATGGTCCCGTCCGGGCCGACGGGAACGATCGCCTGGTTGGACTTGTCCTTGCCGGGCTCGACGTTGAGGTTCGAGGTGGCCGGCCGCCGCGCCGGATCGGGGTAGGCGATGACGTGCGCGTCTGCGGTGGCGCCCGTTCCCGTCAGGTTCAGCGCGACCGCGGTCGCGCCGGCCGGGATACCCGCGGTTCCGGCGACCTTGACCGTGCGGATCTGCCCGCCGCCCAGCGCGCCGCCCGCTGTGCGGGTGTCGGCGAGGCGGGTCGGGGCGACCGGCGTGAACCGGTGGCCGGCGCCGGGCTGGTAGTAGCCGGCGAAGTCGACGACGAGTTCCGCCCGGCCCGAGTTGAGCTGCGCCTGTATCCGGCCGTCGGCGCCGACAGGCACGGTGACCGTGTTGGAGGACGTGCCGCCGGCCCGGACGTTCACGTTGGACGTCGCGGGCCGCGGCTGACCCGACGGCCACACGCTCAGGTGCGTGTCCTCGGTCGCGCCGGTGACGGTCACATTGAGGACGGCGGCGGCCATGCCGCCGGAGAGGGCGTGGCCCGGCACGGCCTGCCCGACGGGCAGCGCCACCTGGACGGGCCCCCCGCTGTGGAGGGCGCTGCCGGTGGTGCGGCTGTCCAGCAGCCGGAACGGTGCGACGGCGGTGTACGCGGACGGCGCGTAGTCGACCTGCACCCTCCGGGTGGCGGTGGTCTCCGTCCCCTGCGAGTCGCGGACGGTGACGGTCACCCCGTAGGTGCCGGGGCGGGCGTAGGTGTGCTCGACGGGGCCCGTGTGCTCGGTGCTCGTCCCGGAGCCGTCCCCGAAGTCGACATGCACGAACCGCACGGGCCAGGGAGCCGTCGTGCCGGACGGGTCGATCCGCACCGTCAGCGGCCGTACGTGGCTGCTCGGGTCGGCCGAGGCCGGCAGGACAGGCTCGGCGGTGAAGGCCGCGGCAGGCGGGGTGGCCGCGGTGACCCGAACGGTCCTCTCGTCGGAGAAGGTGGTTCCGCCGCCGTTGACGCCCGTCACCGTGACCTTGCACTCGCACGGGGAGCGGTACACGTGCGAGGCGCGCGGCGCACCGTCCCCGGAGTCGACCGCGGCGACAGGGGCGCTGCCGTCACCGAAGTCGACCCGGTAGCTCATCATCGTCGGCCACTTGCTGTCCGAGTACGCCCGCACCTCGACGGGGGTGCCGGCCGGCGCCCAGGACGGTTCGACGTCCATCCACACCTTGGACAGGAAGTCGTGCGTCTCGCGGGCGCCGCGGTCGAGGTACCCGCCGTTGCGCCCGGTGTTGGGCACCCGGGGGTCGTCGGACATCGGGTAGCCGTCGTAGTCGGTGGTGGTCACGCCGGGAGCCGTCGCGTCGGCGGAGTCGACGGCGAGCGAGACGCTCGCTTCACGGGGATCCGAGGTCAGCAGGTCGTGGGCGCCCTGGCCGGTCGCCGCGCGGAAGGCTTCGGGCGTCGGATGGACCGCGCCGGACCAGGCGTACACCTGCTGCAGCGGGGCATTCGCGATGGTCAGGTTGTAGTCGACGCGGGTGCCCTCGACGGCACCCGGTGCGACCGCGATGCCCTGGCGGGGCTCGGCCGACTTGCAGTGGTCGGAAGTGCGGCTGTTGTGGAGCACGTTGTTGAAGAGTCCGCTGCCGGTCGAGCCGCCGCCGACGGAGGCCATCGCCCCGCAGTACCCGACGATCATGTTGTTGGTCAGGATCGTTCCGGGCGCGTCCACCGCGGTGACGGCCTGACCCCGTGAGCCGATGAGCATGCTGCGGCTCACGACGGTGTCGCGGGAACCGCCCGCGATCCGGACGCCGGCGATCTCGCTGCGGACGACCTGCACGTCCGTGCTGCCCTCGACGAGGAGTGCGTCGGGAAGGTTGCCCTTCGTCACGGAGACGCCCTCCAGCCGGATCCCGGCAGCACCGCTGATCGTGACGCCGCCGAAGGCGCGCAGACCGCTGAGCCGGACGTGGGAGGCTCCACGGATGGTCACGGCCCTGGTGTAGGCCGGCTCCGCGTGACGGCGGTCCCCGACCGGATCCAGGGCGAAGGCGATCGGCCGTCCCGGCTCGCCGGACCGGTCGATGGTGACCGACTCGTCGTACTGCTTCCCCGGCCTGATCTTCACGGTCTGCCCCGGCTGCACGACCTTGGCCGCGGCCGAGAGCGTGCAGTACGGGACGGCCTGCGAACCGGGGCCGGCGTCGGAGCAGCGGGAGGCGTCGCGGTTGTCGACGTAGAGCGTGGACGGCGTGTCGGCGGCGGCCGCGGCGCCGGGCATGCCGAGGAGGGTGACGAGGCCTGCGGTCAACAGGGTCGCCACGCGGGTGGGACGCACCAGAGGAGTTCCTTAGCGCACGGAAATGGGCGTGGACCACGAAGGGTGCGGTGCACGGCGCGCCGGCGGCCCGGCCTGTTCCCCCCGGCCCCCCGGCCGTGCGCCCGCTGGTCCACGGAGACGGAGATCATCATCCCTCCTCGGAGATGCGGCTGTCACCTCGGGAGTGGCGCACGCACGGCCGAATGCGCAGGCCGCGGGCTCGCGGGGGCCGCGGGCCGCTCTACCAGGCGGCCGGGCGGGCGGCGTCCTCAGCGAAGACCGTGCCGTCCGGGGCGGAGGCGAAGACGCGGCCGGCCACCGCGACCGGGGCCGGCAGGGCTGCCGTGAAGGTGTTCGGGGCGGCCGCCATACGGGGCTTCGTCTGGCCCAGCAGGCGGCCCGCGGCCGCGTCCACCGCCAGCAGGCGGCCGTCCGGCGCGGACAGGAAGACGCGGCCGTCCGCGAAGACCGGCCGGGACGCCACCGCCAGGCCCGTCTCCAGCCGCCACTGCTCCTTCGCCGGGCCGATCGCCGCCAGGCCGCCCGAGGCGCCGAAGGCGTACACGACGCCGTCCCCGCCGACCGACGCCTGCGTCTGGTAGAGCGGGGTGCCCGGGCGGACCCGCTTCACGGCGCGGGTGCCGAGGTCGATCCGGACGACCGCCTCCGTCTTCCCCTCCAGGTCGCTGTCCAGCAGGAACAGCCCGCCCTGCGCCGCCCCGACCGGCTGGAGCAGCCCGGCCGTGCGCAGCTGCCAGCGGGCCGCGCCGGTCGCCGGGTCCACCGCCGCCACCCGGGTCGCGGAGCCGTCGCCGTCGGGCACGGCCGCGTACAGGGCGGGCCCCGCGGGATCCTGCGTGCCGCCCCACCACTGCGTGCCGGTGCCGCCGACCTGCCTGGTCCAGCGGACCGCGCCGGTCGCCGGGTCCAGCGCGGTCGCCGTCCCCGACGCCGACACGGCGAGGACGTGCCCGCCCGCCGCGACCGCCCGGGCGCCGCCCGGCAGCGGGTGCCGCCACCGTTCCGCACCCGTGTCCGGGTCCCGCGCCTGGAGCAGGCCGGCGCCCGGCGCCGCGGTCAGGACGAGCCCGCCCGCCAGCAGCGGGGCCTCCTGCGCGGTCCCGGGTGCGCTCCGGCCGGCGGCCGGCACGCTCCACACGGCCGTCCCGTCCGCCGCGTCGAGCCGTACCGCGGCCAGGCCCGCCCCCGCGCAGTACAGGGCCGTTCCGTCCGCCGCGCACGCGGCGCCCGCACCGCCCTGAGCCGGTCCGCCCGGAGTGACCGCCCACGGGGCGGGCGGCTGCTGCGGGGGCGCGCTCCGGCCGGCGGTACGGGCGGCCAGCGACTCCCCGCCGTCCGAGCCGGCCGCGTACACGCCGCCCGCCGCCAGGGCGGACGCCGCCAGCACCGCGGCCGCGACGGCACCGCGCCGCCGCCGCGACCAGCGCCGGGCGCGCGGCCGCGGCCCGCCGGCCTCGCCCGGCCCCCCGGCGCCGCCGTCCCCGCCCGCGCCCGCCCCCGGCTCCGGCTCCGGCTCCGGCGCGCGGCTCCGTACGTGCGTGGCGTCCTCGGCGCCGGCCCGCCCCACCGCCTCCGCGGCCGGGCGGGGCCGCGGCTGCGGGATGAACGCCTGCGTGTCCTCGGCGGTCGGGTACGCGACCGCCCGCACCTCCGCGATCAGCTCCCCGGCGGTGGGCCGGTCCGCCGGGTCCTTCGCCAGGCACCGCGCCACGACCGGGGCGAGCCGCTCCGGCAGCCCGCTCAGGTCGGGCTCGCCGTGCACCACCTGGTACGCGACGAGGTAGTGGCTGTCGGAGTCGAACGGCCCGCGCCCGGTCGCCGCGTGCACCAGCACCGCCCCCAGGGCGAAGACGTCCGCGGCCGGGCCGACCTCGCGGGGCCGCTGGAACTGCTCGGGCGCCATGTAGGGCGGCGTCCCGATCAGCTTGCCGGTCTCCGTGCGCAGCTGGCTGTCCGCGGGCCGGGAGATCCCGAAGTCGATGACCCGGACCCCGTCGGGCGCCATCAGCACGTTCCCCGGCTTGAGGTCCCGGTGCACGACGCCCGCCCGGTGGATGTCCCGCAGCGCCTCCGCGAGCCCGGCGGCGAGCCGCGTCAGCTCGGCGGCGTCCAGGACCCGCTCGCGGACCCGCTCGGCGAGCGTCGGCGCGTCGATGAACAGGGTCGCCATCCAGGGCCGTTCGGCGTCCGGGTCGGCGTCCACGACGGGCGCCGTGAAGGCCCCGCTCACCCGCCGCGCGGCGGCGACCTCCTGGCGGAAACGCGCCCGGAACTCGGGGTCGACCGCATGCTGCGGATGCACGATCTTGACGGCGAGTTTCAGCCCCGACCCGGACGTGGCGAGATGGACGACGCCCATCCCCCCGGAGCCGAGCACCCCTTCGAGCCGGTACTGCCCGGCGTACTCCGGAAAGCCCACCCAGTCCGCACGCCGCGACTGCACCGCTCCACCACCCCCGACGGAGCCTAGTCGATGCCCCGTACGGGGCCACAAGGGTCCTGCTACCCTGCGCGGGTTGCGCACCGCAGCATTTCCGGGGGGAGATCACGCATGTCCGTCGAGAACGATTCCGGCCAAGTCCAGAGCACGGCGTCCGGCTCCGGCTTCCCGACCTTTCCGATCGCTCCGGGCTACCGGGTGAACGTCCGCAGCGGGCCGGGCACCAACCACTCCATCGTCCGCGTCCTGCCGTACGGCGCATGGGTCGGCATCCGCTGCCAGTGCAGCGGGACGACCGTGACGGGCCCGTACGGCACGTCGAACATCTGGGACTGCATCGGGAACGGCGAGTTCGTCTCCGACGCGTACGTGAAGACCGGCAGCGACGGCTACGTCGCCGGCCTCTGCGGCTGACCCGCCCGCACGGCGGCCCCGGGGCGACAGCACCCGGGGCCGCCGCCGGCCACCCGGTCACCCGTCCGCCGCGTGAGACGCCCCGGCCGGGCCGCGCCCGCCGGGGGATAATCGCCGGTGTGAGCGACGACCAGCCCGAGAAGACCCCCGCCGCGCCGGCCGCGAAGGCCCCGGCGGCGCCCGCCGGAGGCCCCGAGCCGGAGCCGATCCGCTTCTTCGGCACCACCTGGCTCCACCACGACGGCGGGTACGCCCTGCGCCGGGTCGCCGCCGGCGCCGGCTCGATCATCACGGCCGCCGCCGCGGCAGTCCTGCTCCGCCTCTCCTACGAGGGCCTGGAGATCGGCAACGCCGGCTCGTTCCTGAACATCTCCGTCGTCGTCCTCTTCGCGATCTGCAGCGCCATCGCCTTCGTCAAGACCTGGGACTCCTTCAGCCGCCGGCCCGCGCCGTCCTCCGACGAGGCCGCGCTCAAGGGCCTCAAGACCATCGGTTTCATCGGCTCCCTCATCGCGTACTTCCTGCGCTGCTTCGCCGAAGCGCCCGGCGAGGGCCTGCGCCGCGCCGAGTACGAGCGCGCCGTCGCCGAGTACGAGCGCCGCCGCAGCTCCCGTGCGGGCAACCCGGCCGCGCGCGGGCCCAGGCGCAAGCGGTAGCCGAGACGGCATCGCGGCATCGCGGCCCGCCGCCGCACCCTCTGACCGCACTGCGGACACTCCCTCGCCGCCGGGCCCGCGAGTGCAAGGATGAGCAGGTGGGAGGGCGCGCCCGCCCGTGCGCCCGCAGCAACAGCAGCAGAAGCCAGCCAGCTCGACGAGGTGACACCGCATGACCCAGACAGTCGCAGTCCTCGGTACCGGAAAGATCGGCGAGGCCCTGCTCAGCGGCATGATCCGCGGCGGCCGGCCCGCCGGGCAGCTCCTCGTCACCGCCCGCCGCCCCGAACGCGCCGAGGAACTGCGCGCCCGCTACGGCGTCGAAGCCGTCAGCAACGCCGAGGCCGCCGAGCGGGCCGACACCCTCATCCTCACCGTCAAGCCGCAGGACATGGGCCGCCTCCTCGACGAACTCGCCCCCCACGTCCCCGCGGACCGCCTCGTCATCAGCGGCGCCGCCGGCATCCCCACGTCCTTCTTCGAGGAGCGGCTCGCCGCCGGCACGCCCGTCGTCCGCGTCATGACGAACACGCCGGCCCTCGTCGACGAGGCGATGTCCGTCATCTCGGCCGGCAGCCACGCCACCGCCGAGCACCTCGCCCACGCCGAGGAGATCTTCGGCGGCGTCGGCAAGACCCTCCGCGTCCCCGAATCCCAGCAGGACGCGGCGACGGCCCTGTCCGGCTCCGGGCCCGCCTACTTCTACTACCTCGTCGAGGCCATGACCGACGCCGGCATCCTCCTCGGCCTGCCGCGCGCCCAGGCGCACGACCTCATCGTCCAGGCCGCCATCGGAGCGGCCGTCATGCTCCGCGACAGCGGCGAGCACCCGGTCAAGCTCCGCGAGGCCGTCACCTCCCCGGCCGGCACCACGATCAACGCGATCGTCGAACTCGAACGCCACGGCGTCCGCGCCGCCCTCATCGCCGCCCTCGAAGCGGCCCGCGACCGCAGCCGCGAACTCGCCACCGGCAGCAGCTGACGCCGGCCGGAGCCGGGCCGGGGCGGAAGCGGACCCAGTCCCGCCCCGGCCGCGCCGTCCTCCGCCTCAGGGCGCCAGGAGCCCGATCGCCTCGTACGCCCGGTCCACCACCGGCCGCGCCAGCGCCCTCGCCCGCGCCGCGCCCTCGCGCAGCACCCGGTCCACCGCCGCGGGATCCGCGGCCAGCTCGGCGTGCCGCTCCCGCAGCGGCCGCAGCACCTCCACCACCGCCTCGGCCACGTCCCGCTTCAGGGCCCCGTACCCGGCGTACCCGTCGGCGAGGGCCGCCGGGTCCCCGCCCGTACAGGCGGCGAGGATGTCCAGCAGGTTCGCGACCCCGGGCCGCCCGGCCCGGTCGTACACGACGCCGCCGTCCCCGCTGTCGGTGACGGCCCGCATCACCTTCCGCCGTACCACCTCGGGCTCGTCCAGCAGGAACACCACCCCGGGCCCGTCCCCGAACGACTTGCCCATCTTCGACGTGGGGTCCTGGAGGTCCATCACGCGCGCCGCCACCGCCGGGTGGACCGCCCGCGGCACCGTGAACGTGTGCCCGTACCGCTGGTTGAAGCGGACGGCCAGGTCCCGGGTCAGTTCGACGTGCTGCCGCTGGTCCTCCCCGACCGGCACCTCCCCGGCCCCGTACGCGAGGATGTCGGCCGCCATCAGCACCGGGTACGTCAGCAGCGACAGCCGCACCCCCGCCCCCGCACCCCTGGCCTGTACGGCCTTCTCCTTGTACTGGACCATCCGCCGCAGCTCGCCGTCGGTGGCGGTGCACTCCAGCAGGTACGCAAGCCGTGTGTGCTCGTCGACGTGGCTCTGGACGAAGAGGGTGCACCGGTCGGGCGACAGCCCGGCCGCCAGCAGCAGGGTCGCCGCCTGCCGGCTGAGCCTGCGCACCCGCGCCGGATCGTGCTCGACGGTGAGCGCGTGCAGGTCGACTACGCAGAACAGGGCGTCGTCGGGTTGGTGCTCGGCCTCGACCCACTGCCGTACGGCCCCCAGGTAGTTGCCCAGCGTCAGGTGGCCGGTCGGCTTGATCCCGCTGAAGATCCGCGTCATGTCGGTGTCTCTCCCTGTCCGTGTCGGTGTGGCGGCCGCCGGCTGGTGGGGCGGCCAGGCCACTCCGCGGATGCGGGGAGGAAACGAAAAACGGCCGCCGAGGCGGCGGCCGTGAGCGCGTACGTGCTCGCGTGGTGGATCGGCCGCCGTCAGGCGGGCCACCAGCGAAGGTTCGGCACGAGTGCGCGCGTGGTCATGACGGCCACAGTAGCGGCCGACGGGCCGCCCGGCGCGGGAGTTGACACACCCTTGCGCCATCCGTAAGGTTCTTCGAGTTGTCCGACGTGAGCGCTGACTGCGGTCGGTCCCCGGACAGCCATTCCGCACCACACACCTGAGCGAACGGCGCGCTGTGCCGTCTCGTTTTCATGCGTGTTTGCGAATGGGGAATCCGCGTTCCAGGACGCAGCCGCCGATTGGCATCGGGGGCGAGGAATCCGCTAATGTCTCACAACGCCGCAGGGGCCCAACGGCCCCCAAGGCGAATCCCGCTGACTGGGAGTCAGCCCCGAGAGGGTCTGATAGAGTCGGAACCGCCGGAAAGGGAAAGCGCGAAAGCGAAAACCACGGAAAGCGGAGCGCGAAAGACTCTGATAGAGTCGGAAACGC